>CBFGLP010000810.1:0-5769 GCA_965649595.1 uncultured Myxococcales bacterium
CCATGTCCGTGCTTGACACGACGGCTCTGCCGGCGCGGGGGAGGCCAGCCGAATGGCCTCCATGAAAACCAGTGGCTAAACATGGTCAGATTGAGCTCGCCTCAATCTGACCATCTATAGCTACGGCAGTTGGGCCAAGAAGCCGTCGGCGTCGCCGCGGGTCTCGATTCGGCCCGAAGGACCAAAGTCGATCCCGCTGGCAAAGGTGCGGCCGGCGACGATGACCTGGCCGCCAGGGGCAATGCGGATATCGAGCCCGATGTCGGTCCCGTTGCCGCCGTAGCGGTTGCCACCCAGGTACGAGCCGTCGGCGGCCATCCGGACATAGAACACGTCGGGGTTGATCCCGGACGACGCGAGCTTGACCCCATCGATGTCGATCTCGCCGACCAGCGCGCCGCTGAAGTAGATTTCACCATCCGAGCCGAGCGCCAGCGTCATCCAGATGTTGGCCTCGTTGTTGCTGGTGAACTGATCCTGAGCGTCGCCGTAGCGCTCGCTCCACAGATGCCCGCCGTCGGGATCGAGGGTCGCCACGAAGATGTCGCGCATGCCGGCGCTGACCAAGGGATCTCCGCCGAAGTCGACCGTCTCCGACATGTAGCCGAGCAGCACGATGTTGCTGGTGTCCGACGCGACCGCGAGATCGTGGGCTCCATCCTCGCCGTCGCCACCGAAGCTCTCGCTCCACAGCGGCGCGCCGATCGGGCTGAGCTTGGCGACATAGATGTCGGAGCCGCCGGAGCTGGTCAGGTCACCGCCGAGGTCGATCGTGTCCTGGAAGCGACCCGCGATGACGACGTTGTCGTTGGCGTCGACGCCGACGCCGACGCCATAGTCGTCGCCGACTCCGCCGATCTGGCGCGAGAACACATGAGCGCCGGTCGCCCCGTCGAGCTTGAGCACGAACGCGTCACGCATGCCGGCGCTGGTGAAGGTGCCACTGCCGTAGTCGACCGCGGTCGTGAACGAGCCGGTCAGGATGACATCACCTTGGCTGTCGACCACGATTCGCTCGGCACGATCGGGATCCTTGTCACCGTAGCTGCGGCTCCAAATGTGGTTACCGTCGCTGTCCAGCTTGACGATGATGAGGTCACCAGCGCCCTCGCCTTTGAGCTCACCACCGCCGAAGTCCGCCTTGCCGAAGATTCGGCCCAGCACGATGAGGTTGCCCTGCGCGTCGACGAGGATCTTGGCCCCGTATTGATTGGAGCTATCACCGTAGCGACGGCTCCAGACCGGGTTGCCGTAGCGATCATGCTTGGCGAGCGAGATGTCGGCCTTGGACGGGGTCGCGAGTAGAGGATCGCCGCCGAAGCTCACGAGCCCCTCGAAGTCGCCGAGGCTGTAGACGTTGCCCTCCGAGTCGACCGCAGCGCTGCGGATCGTCTGCGAGAGCTCGTCGCCGAACGCGAGGCTCCATAGCTCCGTGCAGTCGGGGGTCGTGCCATCGCAGTTCTCGTCCTCGGCCGTGAAGCAGTTCTCGCCGTGCGGGATGACCTCGCCTTCGCACGCTCCCCAGCTCAGGCCATCGGGCTCGCAGGTGTGCATTCCGCCCACGCAGATGCCGACATTGAGGGTGTCCGGGATGTCGCTGTAGCAGTCCTCGACCGTGTCCGGCTCGCAAACGCACCCGACACAGCTGCCGTCGCCGGTGTCGTCATCGGCGGTCCCGGACACCAGGCCCGAGATCCAGTCGCGCAGACAGGTCTGCTCGTCGGTGGTCAAGGGCTCGCCGTTGATGGGCATTCGCGCGCCGCAGGTGGGGGCGTCGGCGACTTTTTGAAAGAGCAGGCTGGCCTCGGGAGCAGCAGGATCGGCCAGGAGCCCAGTGCAACTGCTGCCAGGGACGCCAGCGACGCGCTCCTCGACGCCGGGCGAGGTCAGGTCGAGCCCCGCGGCCGTCGATTCGCCGGCGCTGTGGCAGATCGAGCCGCCACAGCGTTCCTCGAACAACCTGGGGATGTTGCATTCGAGCTCGGTGATCGTCGGATCCGGCTCGTTTGTGCAGCCTACAACCAACACCATGCTGATCGAGCTGGCCAGCCGGTGATTACCCGAATGAACGACGGCGGGGGGTATCCTCATTGTCGTGAGCCTATAACACGAATGTCGCCGGGTGGTGCTCGGGTGGTGCGTGAATTCGTGTGCGACCGCGAATCTCGCCCAATGTACAATCATGGGGCCGCGCCTCCGTGCGGCCGGCCGAAACTGGCCCCAGACCGGTCCTTTGGCCCCTAACCTAGAATGTTGATTCTGGGTGATCTTTTGCCGCTATCGACTTGAATCTAGCGAATGGAACCAGCAGCCTGCGGCGCCGATTCGTGGGCCCAGCATTTGTGGGCATGAGAATCAGCGGAAAACCCTTGCGGGCTTACGTTGTTGTGAGTACGTTGTGATTCGCCCTCGCAAATCGGACGACGGCGCGTGCGGGCTCGCTGGTCAGCGGGCGAATAGCCGCTCGAGCGCGTACGCGTACGCATATTCCACGCGAGCAGAAACGTCATGCGCATGAATATCCTCACATCGCCCAGCTTGGTAGCCGGATTCATCATCGTGTCCGCGCTCGGATGTGAAGCCGCCCCGCCGGTCGACCGGCCAGCTACATGTTCGGGCGCGATCGAGCCTGGTCCGGCGCCGATCCGGCGTTTGACCCGAGTCGAGTACAACAACACCGTCTATCAGCTGCTCGGCGATACCAGCCAGCCTGCCGACGCATTCCCGCCCGACGAGGAGGCCGCGGGGTTCGACAACCAGGCCGCCGCGCTGGTCGTGAGCCCGCTGCTGGCCGAGCAGTACATGAAGGCTGCCGAGCAGCTGGCTGCCACGCATACACCGAAGCTGATGCAGCAGTTACCGGAGTGCCTCGGCGACTCGGTCGATGCCGCGCGCTGCAGCGGCGACGCGGATGCGTTCATCCGCAGCTTCGGCAAGCTCGCTTATCGCCGGCCCTTGACCGACGATGAGGTCGCCGTCTACGCCGACTTGTTCGAGCAGGGCACCGCGCTCGGAGAATCATCGTATTCACCTGATGTCGGGCTATCTACGGTCGTCGAGGCGATGCTGCAATCTCCCCACTTCCTCTATCGAGTGGAGTTCGGCATGCCCGATCCGAACGCGGGCGACGTCGTGCCGTTGACCTCGTACGAGATCGCCTCGCGGCTCTCGTATCTGCTGTGGAATACGATGCCTGACGCGGCGCTGTTCGAGGCTGCCGACGCCGATCTGCTGCGTACGCCGGAGCAGATCGAGGCGCAGGCCCGGCGGATGCTGGCCGCCCCTCGCGCCCGCGAGGCGGTCAGGAACTTCCACCGGCAGTGGCTACAGCTCGACGACATCGAGCCGCGGATCGCCGCCAACGGCAAGAACTTCGACATCTATCCGGATTACCGCGCCAAGTATCTGGCGATGTGGCGCAAGGAGACCGAGGCGTTCATCGACCACGCGGTGTTCGAAGAGGACGCGAGCGTCGACGTCCTGTTCACCGCCAGCTACTCGATGATGAACAAGGAGCTGGCCGAGTTCTACGGCGTGACCGGCCCGACCGGCGATGAATTCGAGCGGGTCGAGCTCGATCCGAGCAAGCACGCGGGGTTCTTGACCCAAGCCGGGCTGCTCGCGCTGCACGCCAAGCCCGATCGCTCGTCGCCGATCCACCGCGGCAAGTTCGTGCGCGAGACCCTGCTCTGCCAGGCTCCGCCGCCGCCCCCGGACGTCGTGCCCGAGGCGCCGACCGTCGATCCCAACCAGACCACGCGTGATCAGTTCACCCAGCACTCCCAGGATCCGCTCTGCGAGGGCTGCCACCGGCTGATGGATCCGATCGGGTTCGGGTTCGAGCACTTCGATGGCATCGGTCGCTATCGCGAGAACGAGTGGGGTCTGCCGATCGACGCCAGCGGCGAGCTGGTCAACACCGACGTCGACGGTCCCTTCAATGGTGTGGTCGAGCTCGCGCAGCGGCTCGGGAGCAGCCAGCAGGTCAGGGATTGCGTCGCCACTCAATGGTTCCGGTTCGGCTATGGGCGAGTCGAGACCGAAGCCGACACCTGCTCGATGGACGAGATTCGGGGGGCGTTCGCGGCCGCCGACTACGACATCAAGGAGCTGATCATCGCCCTGACCCAAACCGACGCGTTCCGCTATCGCCCCGCGGTGCGCTCGAACGAGGACAGCCATGAGTGATACCAAGCGAATCGTCCGTCCCCTGAGCCGCCGCGCGGTCCTTCGTGGCCTCGGCGGTGTAGCGATCGCGCTCCCGCTGCTCGAGGCGATGCGTGTCAAGCCGGCCCGCGCGCTCGAGGGGACGCCCAAGCGGCTGATCATCATGTACACGCCGAATGGCACGATCGCGAAGAACTTCTGGCCGACCGGGGGCGAGACCGACTTTACGCTCTCGCCGATCCTCACGCCGCTCGCGGCCCACCAGCAGGATCTCTTGATCCTCGGCGGGATCGACATGCTCTCGTCGCTCAGTGGTCCGGGCGACGCCCACCAAAAGGGCACCGGCCAGTGCCTGACCGGGACCGAGCTGCTCGAGGGCGACTTCCCGGGTGACGCGGGGCTCTCGGCTGGCTGGGCCGGCGGTATCTCGCTCGATCAGGAGGTCGCCAACCACGTCGGCAAGACCACCGCGTACGCGTCGCTCGAGCTCGGCGTCGCCGTGCAGGGGGCCAACGTCGGTGGGCGAATCTCCTATCGCGGGGCCGGCCAGCCCTTGCCGTCCGAGAACAGCCCCTACGCCGCTTACGAGCGGTTGTTCGGCGACGCCATCGCCGATCCCTTGGCGGTCGAGCGGCGCGCCGCTCGGCGCCGCTCGGTGTTGGATGCGGTCGCGGACCAGCACCGCTCTTTGCGGGACCGGCTCGGCGCCGACGATCGCGAGAAGCTCGAGAATCACTTGTTGGCGATCGAGGAGATTCGAGTCCGGCTCGAGAAGTCGGTCATCCAGTTCGACGGGGCCTGCCAGCCGCTCGAGCAGGGCGATTTCATCGATCCCGAGCTGGTCTCCAACATGCCGATCATCGGGCGTCTGCAGATGGATCTGATTGCGATGGCGATGGCCTGCGACATCACGCGCGTGGCTACGCTGATGTGGACGCGCTCGGCCGCCACGCACGTGTACAGCTTCGTCGATCCGGCGATCGTCGAGGGCCACCACTCGATCGCCCACAAGGGTGACGAGGACGCGCCCAAGGTCACACAGAACACCAAGATCAACACCTGGTACGCCGAGCAGCTCGCCTACTTGATCGAGCGGCTCAAGGCGATCCCGGAGGGCGACGGGACGGTGTTCGACAATACGGTGATCTTGTGGACCAACGAACAGGCGAAGGGCAACAATCACGATCGGAGTGATATGCCCTACGTGCTGGCCGGCAGCGCGGGCGGATACTTCAAGACCGGCCGCTACATCGTGCAGCAGCAGGAGACGGGCCACAACAAGCTGCTGGTCTCGCTGCTCAACGCGATGGATATCGACGCGGAAGAGTTCGGCAATCCCGAGTTCGGGAGGGGCCCGATCTCCGGCCTGACCTGACATCTCGAGTCGACACCCGGTAGTAGGGTGAAGCTTTGGGGGTTGTATTGCGCCATGAATCTGATCTCGCCAATTTTATGCATTCTGGCGCTGATTCAGCAGCCTCCCGAGGAAGACGTCGAGCCGGAGCCGGCTGCGGCGGAGCCACTGAGTCCGCCGCCCGCGGCGGAGCCACCGAGTCCGCCGCCCGCGGCGGAGCCACCGAGTCCGCCGCCCGCGGCGGAGCC
>CBFGLP010000811.1:0-9082 GCA_965649595.1 uncultured Myxococcales bacterium
TTTTAGCATCGTGCTAGAAAAACAGCACATCCGATGCCCCGACGCAAACGCGATCCAGACGCCGAGCAGCCGGCGCGCCGGCTCGACCCGCTGAGCCGGCGGGAGCGACAGATCATGGACATCGTGTTTCGCCACCAGAAGGTGACGATCCGCGAGGTCCAAGAGCAGCTGCCCGATCCGCCGAGCTACTCGGCCGTGCGGGCGCTGGTCCGCGTGCTGGAGGACAAGGGACACCTGCGCCACGTCGAGGACGGGCCACGCTACGTGTACATGCCCACGCAGGATCGCAAGCACGTGCGCAAGTCGGCGCTCGTCCACGTGGTCGACACCTTCTTCGCTGGCTCGGCGACCCAGGCCGTCGCGGCGCTGCTCGATCTCGAGGGCCGCGAGCTCTCGGCCAACGAGCTCGACGAACTCGAGGCGATGATCGAGCAGGCCCGCAAGGAGGGCCGCTGACATGCAATTAGCCGCGGCTTGGCTCTGCGCGCTCGAGCTGATCGGGGCGGTGCTCCTGGGCCTCGCCGCGCTGGTCGAGCTGGCCGCCCGTCGGGCCAGCGCGGCCACGCGGCGAGGCGTTTGGGTGCTAGCCCTGGCGATCGCGGTGGTGCTCCCGCTGACCCGGCTGGCGATCGACACGCCGCGCTTCGAGCTCGCACCTGCGGGCGCGTGGGCGATCTCCTCGGTCTGGCTGGTGGGGGTGCTCGCGTTGCTCGCCCGGCTCGTGCACGCGGGGCTGCTCGCCCGGCGGCGCGTGAGCGCGAGCCGGTCGCTCGCAGGGCCTTGGTCCGAGAGCTTGGCGGAGCTGCAGGATGGCCACGGTCGCCCAGAGGTCGCGCTGCGCGTCAGCGATACCGTCTCGGGCCCGCTGACGATCGGCGTGCTGCGGCCGGTGATCTTGGTGCCCTCGCAGCTGCTCGACGCGTCGGCGGCCGAGCGGCGGGCGGTGCTGGCCCACGAGCTCGCCCATGTCGGCCGAGCCGACTGCCTGTGGCTGATCACCGGTGCGCTGGTCCGGGCGATCTATTGGGTCAATCCGCTCGCCTGGTGGGCGCTGCGACGCTTGCGGGAGCAGGCCGAGAGCGCGGCCGATGACGCGGTGCTCGACGCCGGCGTCGCCTCATCGAGCTATGCCGCGCAGCTGGTCCGTCTCGCTCGTGTGCAGCTCGAGCGCGCGGGCCGAGTAGCGGCGACGGGGCTGCGCGAGCGAGTCGAGGCGATCCTCGACGTCGAGCGTCCGCGCAGCCGCGCGCTCGCTTACGTGCCTGGCTGGAGCGTCGCTCGGCTGATCGGGGCCGCAGTGCTGCTCGCCTCGCTGGTCACGGCTTGCGAGGCCCGCTCCGATGCCGGGGACCCGCCGAGGCCGAGCGCGGTCGCTCGAGCCGCTGGTCAGTGATCGAGCAAGTGCGTACGCGACCGCCTGGCCTCGAGCCGCGCGTTGGCGGTTCGTTGCCAGGCGGTCGACGGGGTGCTGCTTACTTGGTGCAGCAGCACCCGGAGATCGGCAAGATCGTGCTCAACGGGCCCCCGGACGAGATCATGGGAGTGGAGCCGATGTTGCTCACGCGGCCGAGCGACTTCTTGTTGAGCTTGAGCGACTTGGGCTTGTTGCTGACGTTATCCATGGTTCTGTTCCTTCTGTCTGGTTGTTGTGGGTCATCCGCCGGTCGGGATCGCCACTTGTAAGCAGCGGTCCCAAGCCGGCTCGATCGTGCTGATAGCCGCGAGCAAGACCAATCCGATCCCTGTCACGCCCGAAATGAGTCCACGCGATTGCAGCGGGGTGCCATCGCCTCGCTTCAGCGTCGTCACGGCTCGAAAGCCGACGATCGCGTCGGGCTGGGTCGGGTCGCGATATTCGTAGGTTCGCGCCAGCCAGGTCCGCGCTGCGGCCAACAGGCGCGGCTCACCGGTCGCCTGGTAGAGGCGATTGAACAGGTGGGCGGCGCCGATGCTGCCATGGCAAAAATAGGGATCGGTGATTCCGGTGTGCTCGATTGGGCGATCGACCTCGGCGAGCGCGTACTCGATGGCGGCTCGCTCCCACTCGCTACATCCGACGCAGCGTGAGGCGCTCAGCAGCGCTATGGCGGTACCGAGACCGCCATAGCACCACGCCAGTCGAGCCTCGCGCGGGACGACCTCGGGGCCGACCCAGTGTGGCATTCGCGAGCCGAACCCAGTCGGGAGCCGCTGGGCCTGGATCCACGTGATCGCGCCCGTGAGGAGCTCGTGGGCGAGCCCCGCGTGAACTCCTGCGGCGCACGCTCGAGCCAGCATTGCGACGATCCCAGTGTTGCCGTGCGCGAGCCCGAGGTCGAAGCGGCTGGGGTTGAAGTAGTCCGTGCCTTCGAAGTCCTGCCTGGGCGTGAACCAGGCCAGGCCGACCGGCGTACGCACGGCCTTGTCGGCGAGGTGCTCGATCACCAGCGTCAGCAAGCGCTCGGCGCTGGCTCGGGGCAGGCGCTCGAGCGCGTAGGTCCCGATCCCAACCAAGCCCTCGACGAGATCGAAGTGGCCTGGCCAGGGTCGCTGCTCGAGCAACTCGAGCAGCGCCTCGTCGATCTCGGCGTTGGGATCGGACTCGGGCGACGCACCGGCCTCGCGCTCGAGGTGGGCGACCAGCCACGCCGTGCCCGTGTAGCCGCCGTGCAAGCCGGGTGGCAGCGGGATCTCGGCGAGCTGATCGATCGCCAGATCGACTAGCTGGGCGGCGGTGCGGCGGTGGCCCGCGTCGCCCTCGACGCGAGCGAGGTACTCGAAGAACAGGGCGATCCACGGCTCCTCTAGCCCCTCGCTCCTCGAGCTGCGCTCGAGCTCTTCGGCGATGCAGTGGATTAGCTCGCGCGCGGCTTCGGCTTCGCGCCCATCGAGGATCGGTCGCCACATTACGAGCACCTCCGCAGTCGAGCGGCTGGCTGCGCGCGAGCCAGGCGAGAGTGATAGAGGCGACCCAGGTAGTCGTGAATGACCAGCTCCTGCGCCCTCGCTTCGCTCATCAGCACACGCACCGCGTGCATGTGCACGAGGCTGGCGGCGATCTCGAACACCGAGCGGCCGAGGCGGCCGGTCTCGGCGAGCCCGTGCAGGGCCTCGGCGACCGTCCGCAGCGTCAGCGAGCGTTGATCGAGCACTAGGCTCGCTCGCGCGTGGGCGAGCGTTTGGGGCTCGGTCGAGTCGGTGACGCTCGGCTGGAGCAGCGCCTCGAGCCCTGCGCGTCGGGCTCGAAAGCTACGGCTGAGCTGATGGCGAAGCTCGCCTCGCTCGGCTGCAAATTCGCGGCCGTAGCTGGCCCGCATTAGCTCGACCAGCCGGAGCTTGTCGGGCAGGGTCAACCCGAGATCGTCGAGCAGTCGATCGATGCCGACCAGCGCGAGCTGCCAGCGGAGGTGCTCGTCGTCGGCGTCTTGCACGAGCGCAACCAGCCCCACCGCGGCGTCGCTGTCAGCCTCGAACGCGCGCTCGACCAGCTCGATCGCATGCGCGCCGCCGTAGCGCTCGACCTCGCGCTCGTAAGTGTCGAGCTGTACTCGCCAGATCCAACCGTGGTCGAGCAAGGGTGCACACGCGCTGCGCAGGTCAGCGAGCATTCGACCGTGCAGCAACGCCGGGTCGCCCTGTAGCCGCACGCGTAGATGCCAGTGCGGATCTGCATAGCGAAGAAAGTGCCACTGGTGGGCGCCCTGCTCCCGCGCTCGTCGGATCCACGGCGTCACCACCTCGTCCAGCACTCGGTCGGCGACGGTTGGACCACAGTAGAGCTTGATGGTCAGCCACTCGGAGCCAGGCACGAAGCGACGGGTGAGGCTGCGCGCGGGAGCTGGTCGCGGACGAGCTGGGGCCTGGACGGGGGCGACCGTCGAGCTGCGCACGAAGGGGACGATCACCTCGTGGGCTAGCCGTCCTCGACCATCGCTCGCGCACAGCCGGTCCGGTGCACCGCACAGCTCGGTCAGGATCGCATCACTGCGTCGCTCGACCAGCTGAGCGAAGCTCTCGAGGCTCAGCTCGTTGGCGAAGTCGATCGGCAGCTCGTTGTCGCCGTCCTTGCAGGCGACGAAGCGAGGCATGCGTCGCTCGACCTGCCAGCGGCGAAGCAGCTCGATGCGTGCCGGCCCGCTTGCCGACGCGAGCGCCTCGAGATCGCTCGAGTCGAGGCGCCAACGAGCTCGACTCACAATTACGCCGCCGAGTCGCACGCGCGGGAGAAAGCTCCGTTGGCCCAGCTCGCCCCACTCCCAAGCGAGCCCATCGAGCACTGCTTGGGTCTCCAGCGCACGAAGCAAGCGATAGAGGGGCAGGCTGCTCGGGTGGGCTGGGTTGTGGGCGGTCGTCGCTCGCGGGATCACTTCGCAGCCGAGCCGCACGGAGCGAAGCACGACACGATCACCGACGACCGAGATCCCCAGGTCGTCGATCGGGATCTGGCGCTCGCGCGGCGCACCCGAGCTGCCGAGGTAGGGAATCTCGTATTCGCGCAAGCAGGGCCTGCGCGAGACGTTGCCGACCTTACCCGGGGGCATGTAGACGACCTCAGCGAAGATCGCCTCGGGGTGCTGTTGCTCCTCCGCGCGCAAGTGGGCCTCGACGCGCTCGCGCAGCGTCTCGTCGCCGTCGCAGAACCGACCCAGGGCCCGGGCCCCGGACGGACCGGCGACGCTGTGCAAGAAGATCTCGTGCTCGTCGACGCGTGCCGGGTCGGGGCTGGCGACGAGGGTCGCGAGCACGCTGAACGCGTCGGGGAGCGCAGCCACAGCGCCATGGCCGAGCGCCTCGATGTCCGCGGGCCCGAGCACCAGCTCGGTCTCGTCGGCGGCGAGCCGCTCTAGCCTCGTCAGCAACCATCGGTCCCGCGCGTACCAGCGCGAGCCTTGCTCGGCTGGCCGCGCCACGTCGAGGCCGTCGAGCAGCGGGATCGCGTGGCTATGCTGCTGCGACCCTTCACCGAGGCCGACGCCGAGATCGACGTCGAGCGCCTCGACCAGCGGGATCTCGCGATCGCCATAGCGCTCTGCGAATGCGACTCGAAAGCGCCGCAACAATTCATCGCTCGGCGGCGCTGCGATTCGACGAAGCAGCTCGACGCCCTCGAGCAGCGCAGCACAGAGCTCCCGGCCGAGCGTGAGGGCTTCACCTGCCTGTCCGGGCCGAAGGGCTGGCGCGGGCCTCGACATGGTCACGCGAAACAGCCGGCTCGGGTCGAGCTCGACCGGCAGGGTCCGAAGATCGCTAGCGACCGCTCGCAAGCGATCGAGGTTGCGACCTGGTGAGCGGGCCGCTCGCAGGCTGGCATCACAGCGCTCGAGCAACTCTAGCTCGCGCGAGTCGGCGCCCGCTCGTCGCAGGACCGCCAGCAGGCCCGCGAGCGGCTCGGCTCCGGTCAAGGTCAAGCCCGTATCGGCGCACAAGATTTGGGCATCAATCAGCTCGTGCACGAAGGCCCGGGCATCGTCCTCGTCGATCCCAGCGTCGGGATCGACGGCGACCAATGCATGCGTGAGCGCGTCGATCGTCGCGCCAGCGCGGGCTAGCTCGATTGCCGCATCGATGTGGGAGCCGGACGCGACATCGGCCAGATGCGGTGAGCTTCCGCCGGCGCCCGCTCGAAGCTCGAGGAATCGCCAGCGATCGCCGGCTCGGTAGAGCGTCGAATTGACCCGGTAAATCAGCCTGCCACGTAGCTCGGGCTGGCCCATGAAGTATTCGGCCAGCGCGCTCAGGTAGTCGAGATCGAGCCGAACCTCTATTTCGGCTTCGTCGGGTCCGCTCACGCACAGCCGCGTGCTGTCGCCAATCGTGCCTACCGAGCAGCCAGAGAACATTCCAAAGGGCGTTGGCCGGCTAGCCATCCGCTGGAAATAGCGGACCAACGCGCGCTCGGTCTTTTGTCCTTGCTTGCTCTCGGGCGAGCGATTCCAGTGCTCGAGGCTCTCATCGAGCGATACGGAGGATACGAACAGGGCCTCGAGAATCATCGGATCGCGGACCCGCGCTTTCAGTCGCTCGCGCAGGATCGCTGGATTGGGGTCACCTTCGGAGGCGCTGCTAAATTCAGCCCCCCGGGGGCTGAATTTGGCCTCTTCCACCCAGGCCAGCAATTCATCGAAGGCCAGCAGCGGCGTGCGAAGCACGAAGAAGTCTTCGGGCCGATGATCGGATCGCGGCCTCTCGATTTGTGCTCGAAGCTTCATGCGTCGACTCCCGCGGGGGCACCGCGTGTGTCCGAGCGGGACCGAGCGGGTGGACGACGTTGGTACGAGATCGATCAGCGTTCATGCGCATATTTAGGGCGCGTTGAGGGCGCCCACGATCGAGTGATGATTTTGATCCCTCGCGACGAGGGTCTAGTCCTAAACCAAGCGCTGCTCGATGCGCAGTTGCGGCGAACCGACAAGCAATATCAGCCGCCGAACTTCGCCCGGCCTTCGTTGGTCCACCAGTCGACCCACTTTTGCAGGCCGATCTCGCGCTCCTGCTTGGTGCCGGTGGCGGGGAACATGATCCGTTGGCCGGTGATCCGGCGCAGCTCGTCGGCTGCCCAGCGGCGGACCGAGAGGTCCTTGTGGGCGAGGCTCGAGATGATCCACTCGACGCGGTGGTGGTGGGCGTTGTCGCCGTACCACGAGCGCCAGCGGTGCGGCTTGAGGCCGAGCTGCTGGCCGGTGATCGAGCACAACGACTCGAGCGCGGCCTCTTGGATGTAGCGCTCCTTGCTCGACAACAGGTCGATCAGCTTCGAGACCGCCTGGATGTCGCGCAGGGTTCCGACGGCGCGAGTGGAGTGGAGCTGGCGGGTTCGGTTGGGGCTGTCGAGCTCGCGGCGGATCTGTCCAGCCGCAGCGTCGAAGCCAGGCTCGCCCGAGTAGGTCTCGAGCACCCGCATGGCGATCGCCCGCACGTCGGCGTCGGGATCGAAGGCTAGCTCTCCGAGGGCCGGGATCGCCCGATGGTCGCGGAGCTCTTGGAAGATGAACGCCGCGTAGAAGCGGACGTTGGGGTTGGGGTGGTCGATGACCTCGAGCAGGTGCGGACCGAGCTCGGGGCCGAGCTCGAGGCACACGCGGATCAGCGCCCCGTGAGCGGGCAGGGGCGGGAGCGTGTCGAGGTCGCGGCGGTGGACGTCGAGCTCGCCAGGGAAGAGCTTGGCGATCCGTCGCAGGGCCGGCTCGCCGAGCTGGCGCAGGTGCTCGATCGCCGAGGCGCCACCGCGCAGGGCGGCCGTGATCGCCGAGTCGAGCTCTTGCGTGGCGGCGCTGGTGGGGCGTGGGTGGTCCTCGTCATCGAGCTCGATGCGTCCGCGGATCGAGCCGCTCTCTTCGGGCGAAGGCGAGGTGCTCGTCGGCCCGGACGGGCCGTTGGAACCCAGCGGGGTCGCGAGCGCGGTCAGACCAGCGCGTGTTGGTGGTGCCTCGGTCTGGACGACCGACTCGGCTGGCCCTGGCTCGCTAGCCGCCTCGGTCGGCGAGGGCGGGGGCTCATGTGATGGCGGCGGTGTGAAGGTGCTCGCGCTCGGTGGAGTGCCGAGCGAGGGCGAAGCGGATGCCGGTGGCGTCGCCACGATCGGCGTCGACGTAGCGCCCGAAGGCACGCGCTTGAGTCGGACGGGAGGCTTGCCGATCTCGGGCAGCCCCGGCGGCTCGACGATCGGGCTCACGACCGATGGGCTGGCGACCGGCGGCGTCGGAGCGGGCGGCGCGACTGGAGGCACCACCGGCGAGGGACCGGAGGTGCGGGCCGAGGGCGGAGTGAAGGTTGGACCGCTCGGCGTTCGCGGAGGCGGTGCGAACACGGGGCCAGAGGTGGGCTTGCTCGCGCCAGGCGGAGCGAAGGTCGGCATCGCTGGCGCGATCGACCCTCCGCCAACTGGCGAGACCGCCGGAGTCGCCGAAGGAGTGTCCGGTGTCGGTGTGGTCGGTGTCGTCGACACCGCAGGCTTGGCAGGCGAGCTCGCGGCGCCGCTCTTCAGCCGCATGAGCACGCCTTCGAGCGTGCGCCCGGCGATCTCGCACAGCTCGTAAGCGGCATCGATCTCGTCGACCGAGAAGGGCTCGCCCGAGCGGTCGACGTAGAGCATCAAGACCGGCTGATCGTGGACCTTGACCGGCAAGAACAGGCAGGGGACCGCGAGCTCCTGACCGACGGCGAGGCGCAGGTCGAGATCGGTGGTCATGTCGAGCACCTCGCGGCCTTCGATCGCGGCTTGGACCGCGGGGCTGGCCTCGATCAGTTGGTTCTCGACGTCGGGGATCTGACCGGGGCTCGGGATTCCTCGCAGGCCCTCGCGCTTGATCCCGAACAACGCCACGCGAGGGCTGAGCACCATCGCGGCGCGGGTCAGCGCGTCGGTGGCTTGATCGCGACCGACGGCCTCTTCGAGCGCGCTGCGAGGGCCCGCGAGGCGCTCGTGCAGGCGATCGCGCTCGGACGCGGCGGCGACCGGGGTGCCGACCGAAGCGGCAGGCTCGGACTGAGCGGCCGGGCGAACCTCGGCTCCGCGAGTCGCCACCATGCGCGGCTTGGGCACGGCGTCGTCGTCGTCGATGCCCGCGAGCGGATCGACGTAGTCGTCATCGTCGATCGGCAGCTGGCTCAGCGAGGCCGAAGCGGAGGGCTCGGACCGAGCCGGCTCGGACGGAGGCGGCTCGATCGGGGTCGGCTCGAGCGGAGTCGGCTCGAGCGGGCTCGCTGCCGGGGTCGGCGGCTGCTCGCTCGCAGGGGCCTCGTCGTCGTCGAGCGGGAGGCCGTAGAGGAAGGTCGGGTTGCGGCCCTTGCCCTCGTCCTCGGGCGACTTGGGCTTGGGCTGCGAGATCGGCTTGCGTGCGGGCAAGGCCTCGGGTGGCGGCACCGTGTAGGGGGCCGTGCCGGGGGCGGTCATCCAAGGAGCAGCGAGCGGTCGCTCGACCCGTGGCGCGTCGGGCTCGCGCTCGACCGGCTGGGCCCGACGCAGCCCTTGCATCCACGTCAGCGCGAGCACGGCGTAGCGCTGGGGGATCACCGAGCCGCTGCGCTCGACGGCGAGCTTGGCCAGGCAGGCCTCGCAGGTGACGAGCAACTCGACGTGCTCGACCGAGCGCTCGAGCAAGGC
>CBFGLP010000812.1:0-4380 GCA_965649595.1 uncultured Myxococcales bacterium
TCGCGGCCGCGATCTTGGCCTCGAGGCTGTCACCGTCGACCAGCTGCATGCAGTAGTAGGGCTTGCCCTCGCCGCGCCAACCGAGGTCGTAGAGCGGGACGATGCCCGGGTGTTGCAGTCGGGCAGTGATCGCGGCCTCGAGCGCGAACCGACGCGCAGCCTGCGGGCTGTCGCGGAGTAGCTCCTTGATAGCCACCGGCCGACCGAGGCGGCGGTCCTCTCCTCGGCGGACGAGCCCGAGTCCGCCGGCCGCCAACACCTCGCCGAACGCGTAGCGCTGTTCGTCGCGCACCTCGGGGTTGGGAGGCTTCCATACGCTCGAGTCGGACAGGTCGGATTGCGTCGACTCGCCCAACTGTGCGAGCAGACGCGCACGGCCACGCCGGATCACGTCGGTGCGCGGAGATTTGGGGCGGTGCGGGAGCGGAATCTCGGATTCCTGCTCCGAGATGCGTCCGTCGTCGGGTGTTGGTCCCCCTGAGCTCGGCGCGCTCATTCTCGTTCCGGACTCGACGATCCCAGGTGGTCTTGAATTTTGGCGTGAATGCTGCGCATGCACGTGTCGAGGCCTTCGTCCAGCTCCACGCCCATCGCCGGATCGGTCAGGCGCTCCTCGACCGCACGGCGAAGCCTGGCACGCGCACGTTGGAGGCGGTGGGCCATCGTCGAGATCGGAGCATCGAAGAGCGTAGCGAGCTCGCGCTTGGTGAGCCCCTCCCAGTGTCTGAGCTCGATCGCGATCTGATCGTCGAGCGGGAGTGAACGCAACGCGGCGGCCACGATGCGCTCATGCTCACGAGCAGCGAAGAGCGACGATGCGCCCTCGGAGGCCGGATCCATCACGCTGTCTTGCGCCGGGTCGAAGCGCTCGCGGTGACGTTGACGTCGACGGATGTAGCTGATCAGCACGAAGCGAGCGATCCCGAACAGGTAGGCACGATACGGCGCGTCGCCGCGGTAGGCGTCACGGCGCCGGAGCATGATCTCGAACGTCTCCTGCGTGAGATCCTCGCAGGACTCATCGTCGACCTTGGCGAAGAAGAACCGGTAGATCCGCGCGTAGTAGTGCTTGACCAGAAGTCGACCAGCCCGGTTGTCACCCGAGCGCCAGGCCTCGACGACCGCGGTCTCGTCTTCCATGTGGACGCGATACTAGATGCAGTGGCGGCGCATCCGCAACGAGTTCTTCAGCGTGGCTTCAGCCGCGGGGCAGGTTCTCGTAGGGTTCGATGCCGACAGCGAGGTGGATGAAGCCCAGCAGTGTGGCGAGCGCCGTGGTATGTTCAATCGCGCCGCGGGCCATGGCGGCTCGCATCGATCCCAATTGGCACGATTGCGTGCGCCGTGCCACGGCCACGCAATCGTGTTTCACGAGGCATCGTGCGACGACCAGGCTACCGGCCACTTGGTTTCGAGCTTGCAGCAGGCCGAGCCCAGCGAGTCGCTGCGAAACCCTATGAAATCCATCGCTCCATTCACCCTCACACTTCCCCTGCTGCTCGCCATGCCGGCGGGAATCTCCGCCTGCTCGAACACCCGCACGGTCGGCGAACGGACTGATGATGCCGTGATCAAGACGCGCGTCGGCTCGGCCCTGACCACGGATCCCGACGTGAAGCGCCTACAGATCGACGTGGACGTGCTCGACGGGGTCGTCACGTTGCGTGGCGCCGTCGATAACGCCAAGGCTGCCGAGGAAGCGGTCCGCCTCGCGGAGAGCACCGAAGGCGTCAAGCGTGTGGTCAACGAGCTGCAGATCGTGAGCCCGAACGACGACGGGTCCAACGACTCGGACATTCTCGGCAAGGTCGGCGCAAAGCTGAGGGCCGACCCGGACATCGAGCGCTTCGACATCGACGTCGACGTCGTCAACGGCGTCGTCTACTTGTCGGGCATCGTCGAGAATGAGCAGGTCAAGCAGAAGGCCGAGCGTCTCGCGACCGACGTCGAGGGTGTCCTCCGGGTCCAGAACGATCTGAAGGTCGGCGGCGACGCTGAGGCGAAACCCAACGACGGGCAGCAGCCTGCCGAGTAGCAGCCGGCTCTGGTGCTCGAGCCCGACGCTGCTGATCCCGTCCACATAGTCGAGAACGCGTGAGTTAGTTCTCCATCGTCAACGCGGACCTGTTGCAACGCTGCAGAGGGCTCCTGCCTTAAGGCAGCATGATCGAATCGCCGGCGCGGCGGCACTCCCCGGTCATGCGGATCTTCCAACTTTGCCTTGCCTCCATCGCGATGGCGGCCCTGACCGGCTGCGCCGAACCGAAAGCCACCGAGATCTGGGAGCTCCGCGCAGACCCCTGGTTGTGCGACAACGGGGTCGACTATCAATTCTGCGCGACTTACACCGTCGCGGGCACCGACGAATCCCACGGGCTCTACGACCACATCGATGGCCTCGACCACCAGTGGGGGCACAGCTATCGGGTCGAAGTCGAGATCGTCGAGGTCGAGGATCCCGGCGCCGATGGTTCTTCGGTCCGCTACGAGCTGGTCGAGCTCATCGACGAGGAGGTCCACCCGGGGCTCGAGTTCGAGCTGTTGCTGGCGCGAGGCTCGGTCGAGTTCGATGAGGATGGCGGCGCGATAGCGACGGCCCACCGCTTCACCTGCACGCCCCAGCAGTGTAGCGATCTGGACGCCCTGTTCGACGAGTTCCTGTTCGTCCGCGCCGTGTTTCGCTTCGGTCCGGTCGACGAGCTCTTCCCGCTCGAGTTGGTCTCGTTCGAGGTCGACGATGGCTGACCCAGGCATCAGGGCAGCCTCCTATCCCGCCGACGACCGATGAGTTGGGCGCGCTATCCCAGTCCAAGGGGTGAACAGGGAGACGAACCCGTGACCACCAAGCCGACCCACAAGATCATCCCGCACCTTTGGTACGCGAAAGAGGCCGAGGAGGCCGCCGCCTTCTACGCGTCGATCTTCCCCAACTCCCGAGTAGACCGCGTAACCGCGATGCCGACCGACACCCCGGGCGGACCCGCGGGCTCGGTCAAGGTCGTCGAGTTCACGCTGTTGGGCCAGCCCTTCATGGCCATCAGCGCCGGCCCGCTCGATTCCTTCAACCACGCGATCTCCTTCATGGTGGTCTGCGACGATCAGAGCGAGCTAGACCGCTACTGGGACGCGCTGCTCGAGGGCGGCACGGCCGAGGCTTGCGGCTGGCTCAAGGACAAGTACGGCTTGTCATGGCAGATCATACCGGCTGGCTTCGACAAGCTCATGGCCGACCCCGACCGCGACAAGGCGCGTCGCGTGGCCGAGGCGATGCTGAAGATGGTGAAGCTGGACTTCGCCGCGCTGAAGGCCGCGGCCGAAGCCCGCTGAGCCGCGCGGGGCCGCCATCGAGTGGCCACCGCCACTACCATGGCTAGCTCGACGAAGGGGCCGTCCGCATCGCCCCTTCGTCGGCAGCTCCGGCGATGAACAGGCTCAGTGTGTATCCCACGCCGCCCGAAAGGCTGGACGCGCGTGAAAGCGTGCGAGCCAGCCTCGCACCTCTTCGTGATCGTCGACGGCCATGCCGCAGTACGTTCCGTAGGTGATCACACTGGCCACGATCACATCAGCGAGCGTGAACGCGTCCCCCAGCAGCCACGAGCGCCCAACCAGCCGTCCATTCAAGATCGCGAGCAGACCCTGCAGCTCGCCCTGCACATGCTTCACCTGCCCCGCATGGTGCAGCTCCGCAGGCACGCGCTCGCTGCCCGCGAAGTTGAGCCGCTGCAACGCAGCCCCGAGCGTGACGTACACCCAGGTCGTCCACGACAGCGCGACCAAGCGCGCGGGGTCGTCGGCCGCCGGCCACAGGCCACGCTCGACGCCGAACCGGTCGCCGAGCCACTGCATGATGGCCAGCGTTTCGAACATCGCGGTGCCGTCGGCGACCAGCGTGGGCACCTTGCCGTTGGGGTTGAGGGCCAAAAACTCCGGACGGCGCTGCTCGCCGGCCGAAAGGTCAATACGGACGAGACGGTGAGGAATATCGAGCTCGGCGAGGGCATGCACGACGGGGACGGCGCTCGACATGGGTGCGTGGTAGAGGGTGATGTCCATTGGGCGCAGCTTCGGACCCATTGCGGTCAGAACCTGTCCTCGTTTGTCGCTAAGATGCGCCGGTGGACACGTCGGTCCGGCTCCTGCGTCTGCTCTCGCTCCTACAGGCGCGTGGCTTCTGGTCGGGGGCCGAGCTGGCTGAACGTCTCGAGGTCACGCCCCGCACGCTGCGGCGCGACGTCGATCGCCTGCGCAGCCTCGGCTATCCGGTGCGGTCCAGCTCGGGCGTGGCCGGGGGCTATCAGCTGGGCGCGGGCGCTTCGTTGCCGCCGCTTCTGCTCGACGACGACGAGGCGATCGCGGTCGCGCTCGCGCTGCGCACGG
>CBFGLP010000813.1:0-13273 GCA_965649595.1 uncultured Myxococcales bacterium
TGATGTTCCAGAACGACGACATCTACACGATCGACGTCAACAACCCGAACATGTGCGCGGACCCGGGCTATGCCCCGGGCCAGATGGGCTTCAACAAGTTCGGCATGGGCTTCGTGTCGAACAGCCAGTTCGATCCTTGCGACAAGCTCTACGCGCACAGCTGGAACGGTCAGGGCGGCTTCACCGAGGGCCCGAACACCGGTCGGCTCGGTCGGCTCGAGCCCGACACGCTGGTGATGAGCGAGGTCGGCTTCATCAACTACAACGGCGGCGAGCTGACCGGCACCGGCGACGGCCGCCTGTTCGCGTTCGCGGGTCAGCCGGCCAAGCTGGTCGAGTACGACAAGAACACCGCGCAGGTCATCGCGACCGAGCAGCTCAACATGAACTTGACCAACGCGTTCGCGTTCGCGTTCTACGGCGGTGATTTCTACATGTTCACCGAGTCGAACAACAACCCGAGCGTCTCGAAGGTCACGCATTACGATTACGACGACACCAAGGCGTTGCAGACCGTCGTCGCTTCGGCGCCGGTCCGCATCGTCGGCGCTGGCGTGTCGACCTGCGTGCCGCTGGCGCAGTGAGCCCGCTGGATTGACTAGGCGCGAGGAGGGGGCCCAGAGGCTCCCTCCTTTCGTTTGTGTTTGGGTGCATCGAACCCCGCCAAATATCGGCCCGATTACGGCCGCTGGCTTCGCATCGATAGATCAGTCTCCTGAGGCGCGATTGCGGTTCGGCGGGCGATCTCTTGCCTTCGCTTCGATGGGCCATGGGGCCATGGCCCGGCTCGACGGCCGGACAGCCGTGCAATTCTACGCCTCGCGCATTTCCACGGGAGCTTCGCGCGGTGCTGGTGTGCAGGAATATGAAGCTTTTCGGCGGCGACCAGGCTCCGCGTTTGGCAGCTCTTCCAACCTCGGCGTGCATCCTCCGGTGAGCAATAATTCCAAGTTCGTACTTTACATCTACGCGGGTTCGTGGAAATTGATGCAGACCTTCGGTCCCCCGGGACCGATTCGACATCCCCCTCGATCAGGAGATTCGCGATGGCCAAGAGGACACATCGCATTGCAGGCGTTAGCCTGGCAATGCTGAGTTTGACGTGCGCGCTGCATTCCACCGGATGCACCGAGCTAGACGATGGTGCGGCGCTCGACGCCGAAGCCGAGCAGCCGCTCGCTGGCGAGCAGGAGCTGCTCGAGCCGACGCTCCCGGGCGACCAGCCGACCAAAGGCGAGGGCAGCTCCAAGGTCAGCTCGACCGACGATCTGCCCTTCGTCGATGCGATCGACGCGGCCGAGGTGTTCGTACAATTGCTGCCGGAGGAGACCCCGGCCGGCGAGAACGTGGCCTTGCACATCGTGTTGCCGGAGCCCGCCAACAAAGAGCTGCAAGACAGCCTGGTTCGCGTGGTCGGCGATCCGAAGAATCCGCTGATCCTGTTCCGCACCGACGCGCTCGTCGAGCTCGGGCAGCTCGAGCAGAGCCCGGGTAAGCAGTTCTTCACAACCTTCGTCCGACTCGACCAGGACGCGCTGGACAAGCGGATCGAGCTGGAGAAGCAGCTCAACGAGAGCAAGGAGCCGAGCCAGACCCGGATCGTGTTCGAGGGTCGCACGCCGGTCGCGGTGACCACGGGCATCGCGTTCGACATCGAGATCTTCAAGGATGGTGGGCCGGTGGCGCTCGGGGCCTGCCCGATCCAGCCGCTCTCGACCTTGGCTCGCTGGGAGGAGTCGCTGGCGATCACCGACCTCGCGGTGGTTCAGGACCCGACCCGGACCAACGACGTGTGTCACCCGGGCGCAGACAACCCCGACGGCGTGTGGACCTTCAAGCACCTGATGGCCGAAATGGCGGTCGGCTCGGGCCTGAGCACGCACGACTTCGTGGTCGACTGGCTGGAGAACTGGCTGACCGACGACACGGTCAACGGCGACGTGATCCCGAAGCGCCAGCTGATGTTCAACCGGGTGATCTTGCCCTGGGCGAACGCCAGCGGCATCTCGGCCTCGCTCTCGCCCTCCGGCGTGTTGACGCTCGGCGGCGAGCTCGATCTCGACCAGGCGCCCTTCCGGTTGTCCGCGATCATCAACCGCATCGATCTCGGTGAGACTGTCGACGGGCCGAGCGGTTACGGCGGCGGCACGACCAGCCAGCCGACCACCGCGGGTGAGCTGCGCTTCGTATTCGGCGTGCAGAACCTCGACACCTGCGCGACCCAGAGCTTCTCGGTCATCTTCGAGTACGGCGTGCCGCTCGAGGGCTGCTCGGCGGTCAAGCAGTGGGCGATCGACTGGACGCAGCTCAACGACTCGAGCTTCGCCGGGCGCTTCACCATTCCGTGGCGTGACCACCTCGAGACCCTGACCGAGAGCGTGGTCGTGCACGGCGCGGCCCCGACCAAGGGCAACCAGAACGCGATCAACCAGATCCGCACCAACGAGAACGCGCTCAACTTCCAGTGGGAGTTCCGCGAGTTCACGCTGACCGACGAGGATCCGATCGCCGGCACGGACATCCCGAGCGACGGTCCGCTGCGGCCTCACACGGTCGCGATGACGCCGGACGACACCGAGTACGACGACTTCTCGGACGCTCGGATCGACGACTTCGTGCTCACCGAGCCTTCGATCGGCGGCCCCGGCGTCGTGCTCTCGACGGTCCCGACCGCGATCAGCACGGCCCCGAGCTCGCTCGGCACGGTGCTGACCAACTGTAGCGCCAGCTACTCGGTGCCCTTCTCGTTCGATGGCGACGAGTTCCGTGGCGGCAACTCGTTCACCGCGTCGCCGACCCACTGGCGGGTCGACGCGGTCGATCCGGCGGACCTGCGCGAGGTGTGTGCCCGCGAGCAGTTCTCGCTCAACACCTGCAACGGCTGTCACTTCTCCGACACCGATACGTTCTTCTTCCATGTCAACCCGACGACCTCTCCGGCCGCCTTGTCGGGCTTCATGACTGGTGGCGGCACGACCGGCACGGACAAGCTGACGGTCACCGACGCGCAGTTCAACAACGTGTTCGCGATGGAGTTCCAGGATCTCCATCGTCGCTTCGAGCGGCTCTACGACGTCGCGTGTGCGCAGTGCGGCATCAGCATCGGCGTGTCCCCCGACATCTTCGAGGTGATGATCGACATCGTGGGTGTGGTGCCCGTCGACATCGTCGGAGGCATCAAGCCGCCCTTCCAGGTCGGGCCGATCCACGATCTCGACGTGGTCAAGGAGCTGGTCCACCATCGCCACGAGCTGGTCAACAAGGACACCAAGCAGGACGTCGAGCTCGGTAAGCTGGTTCGGCCGGCGCAAGTGTTCGTCCACTGAGCGCTGTCCTCCACGAACGAAGAGCACCCGTCCGCTCACGCGGGCGGGTGCTCTTCGTATGTGGGGGTCGAGAGAGCGGCTTACTTCGACTTGACCGGCGGCTGCGGGGGTGGCCCGTCGTCGTCGTCGTCGTCGTGATCGAGCACGGCCAGCTGCGCTTCGATCTTGGCGGCCGGGTTGATCATCCAGGCGACCCCGATCGAGACCGCATAGAGGATGCACATCGGGATCGCCATCAAGAGCTGACTGATCGGCTCCGGCGGGGTCAGGAACGCGGCGACGACGAAGATCACGATGACCGCGATCTTCCAAAAGCGCAGCAGCGTCTTCTCGGTGACCGCGCCGGCCTTGGCCAAGAACGCGATCAGGAGCGGGAACTCGAACACCGCCCCGAACGCCAGCAGCACCCGAGACGTGCCTTTGAAGTAGTTGCCCAGCTCGAGCTGGATGACCTCACCGCGGCCCGACGAGTAGTCGATCATCCAGTGGTAGACGAAGGGCAGCACGACCATGAACGCGAACGCTGCCCCGACGACGAACATGATCACCGAGACGATCACGAAGGGGACGACGAAGCGCTTCTCCTTCGCGTAGAGCCCCGGTGACACGAACATCCACAGCTGCAGGAACAGCCAGGGCGCGACCAGGAACACCGACGCCATCAGCGAGACGCGGACGTCGACCATCAAGGGGTCTTGGATCTGCAGCGCCTGCAGCTCCGCGCGCTCGCCCAAGCCGGCCTCGGCCCACGCCCGATCGATCGGGATCCGGAGGAAGTCGCAGATCTGCGGGGCGAAGTAGAAGCTGGCGAAGAAGCCGATCGCGATGCCTACGACCGACTGCAAGAGCCGCGTGCGTAGCTCGCCGACGTGGTCGAGGAACGACATGGGCTTGTCGCCCTCGGGCCCCTCGGCGAGGCCCTCCTGGCCGTTGTTGTCTTGGTCCTTGGGGTTCGCCATCGCTGTGTCGGGGAAGCGTCAGCCCACGCCCTCGCGGGCGTCGGTCGTGCTCTCGTCCTCGGCAGGGGCGTTCGCGGCGACGACACGCGGAGCGCGGCTGGCCGCGATCACCCGCGGGTCGGGAGCGGCGACCGGGCCGTCGGCGGCCTCGTCTTCGTCCACTCCAGGGAACGCAGCGGCTGCATCAGATGGAGTGGGAGCGGCCGGCGCAGCCTCGGCGGGGCCGGAGGGGCCCCCGGTGGCGCGAGCCAGCGCGTCGGCGTCGGCCTTGGCCTCTCGCTCGGCCTGCATGCGCCGGGCGGTCGCCATGCGGAGCTCCATCTGAGCCTTGGCGAGCTGCTGCCGAGCCTTTCGCTCCGCGTCCCGGACCTCGAAGCGCGCCTGGTCGTAGGCGCCCTTGATCTCGTCGAGCGGCTCGCGAAGGTCCTCGTCCTCGAGCACGGTCTTGCGAAAGTCGTCGGCGGTCTTGCGGACCTGCCCGTAGATACGGGCGATCTGGCGCGCGAGCTTGGGCAGCTCCTTCGGAGGGAACAACATCACCGCGATCGCGATGATGAGCATGATCTCCGTCATGCCGAGACCGAACACCGGCGAACCATAGCAAGAGGTGGCCCGGGTGTCGTGTGGTTGGGGCCCGAGCGGCCTGGCGGGTTTGCCGACCCGGAGCCACGTGAGTTGTCGTGGTGATCTGCGTGACGAAGGTGAGGGGCCTGGCATTGACTAGGCTTCGGTCCGAGAGGTTGGGCAGAGCGTCGTCCGGGTGCGGGACGTGTGCGGGTGTTACCGTGCGGCCGGTGGCTCGAGCTGGTCGGCGACCGAGCTCGAAAACGGGCTCAGCTACGGCTTGCTGACCTCGATGCCGGCGACGCTGGGGAACTCGCTCTTCGCGCTTCGGTGGCAGAGCCGCTGTCAGACGAACACCTCCGCGAGCGTGGCGGCTCGCTTGGAACGTGTGTGCCAGCGCTCGAGCTGGTCGACGTCGTGGCATTCGTCGAGGTGAGCGTGGTTGCTGGCGCCGACCTCGAAACCACGCAACTCGAGGACGTCGCGCAGCGCTCGGAAGTGTAGCGTCGGAACGCATCGAGATCGCCATCTGGAATAGCCAGAGGCGCACGGAGTGCACGTCGGCCACCCGGCCGTGGGCTCGGCCACTCCTAAACAGCCGTTATTGCGGCAGCTGTTGTTCGCCGCCCTCTTCGACTGGCTGCTCTTCGGCGGGCTGCTCCTCGACCGCCTGCTCGCCACCACCTTCATCGCCGGGCCCGACCTCGTCGCCGCCGGCACCCGCTTCGCCACCCTCGGCCGGCTCTTCGGCGACCGGCTCCTCCATGATCACCCCGACCTCGGGCGGGATCTCGCGGTCGATGATCTGGACCTCGTTGCTGGTCGGCTCGCCGCCTTCGGCCGACTGCTCCTCGCCGCCGGTCTCGCCACCTTCGCCGCCCTCGGCCTCGGCTCCAGCTGCGGCAGCCTCGGCTTCGGCCTTGGCCGCAGCCTTGGCTTTGTCGCGGTCG
The DNA here is from genome assembly GCA_965649595.1 of uncultured Myxococcales bacterium. Taxonomy (GTDB): domain Bacteria; phylum Myxococcota_A; class Polyangia; order Nannocystales; family Nannocystaceae; genus Plesiocystis. The sequence continues at coordinate 5,800 of CBFGLP010000813.1, forward strand.
GCCTTTTGCTTGGCCCGCTCCTCGAGTCGCTTCTTTCGGGCCTCGCGCTTGTCCATCAGCGCCTGCTGGCGGGTCTTCTGCTTGATACCGCGGAAGCGCGGGCTCTTGATGTTGCCCTCGAGCCGGTAGCCCAACCAGCCTTCGTCTGGCGGGTCCATCTTCACCTTGTCACTGGCGGTCGCGACCATCAGGTCGAGCTGATCGGCGCGCTGGCGCAGCTGATCGGTGATGAACACCTTGACGAGCAGGTTGAGGCGCGAGGACTTGAAGGGATCCTTGAAGTCGATGTCACCGCTGATCTTGATCTGCAGGTCGTCGCTCTCGTTGCCGAACTCCTCGGCCACGGCCTTGCCGTCCTCGACCAGCAGCACGCCGTCGAGCGTGCCGAGGTTGATCTCGGGGATCGTGACGCCCTTCGACATCATCCCGCCCTTCTTGGAGCCGGGCACGTAGAGCTTGGTCTCGCCGTCGCCGATCGAGCACGAGTAGCAGTGGATCTCCATGCGCCCGCTGGCCTTGGCCCACTTGCCCTCGGGCATGGTCAGATCGACGGACAGGGCAAAGATGCCGCGCACGGGCGCGTTGACGGCGTCCTGCAGCTTGGGCACGCCATAGAGCGGGAGGTCCTCGATCGTGAACACGACCTTGGACTCCTCTTCGCTCAAGGCGTAGGCGCCAGACAGCTGGCCCTCGTCGAGCGTGCCTTCGAATTCGACGTCGATCTCGTCGAAGAGCAGGTACTTCAGGACCGAGAAGCTGACGTCGAGCTCCTCGATCACGAAGGGCACCGGGGTCGAGTCGGGTCGGCTCGGCGAGAACGACCAGGTGACCCCGTGGAGCGAGGCCGAGCCCCAGGGGCGGATCGAGATGTCCTCGATCGAGAGGTTGATGCCCTTCTGGCGGGCCTCGTGCGAGATCCGCCAAGCGATCGAGCGGGTCGGCAGGCTGACCCAGGCCGCGATGATGAACACGAACAAGAGCGAGCCCGCCCAGACGAGCACCCGCACGAGCTCGCGGCGGAGCTTGCGAAAGTCTCGACCCTCGGGGGGACCGCTCATGCTCATGCCGGGGCCCAGCCCGCCGGAGAATGAGCTGCCGGGGTGCGGGGACAGGTCGGCGCCTTCGATCAGGCTCGGGCCGAGTTTGGACTCGTTCATGGCTCAGTTGTCCTCGCTGGCGGTGGCAGCTTCGTCGGGGATCCGCTCCCAGGTCGCGAGCACGACATCGACGTTGAGCCGGTCCTCGCTGCCGCTCGGCGAGCGGATGGTCAGGCCCTGGGTCAGGACTACGTGGCCTTCCTTGCTCTCGAGCGTGCTGAGGAACTTGGTCAGCTGCGCGAGCGTGACGCTGCGCAGATCGAACTCGACGGTCCGCTTGCGCAGGCCTGGGGCGACCTCGACCGGCGGCTTCTCGGCCTGGTTCGAGGTCTTGACCTCGGCGATGGCCTCGGCCTCTTCGATCAAGCTGGAGAAGAGCAGCGTCTCGGACGAGATCTTGCTGGCCTCGTCGTCCTTGGCCTTGAGCTTCTCTTGATAGACGGGTCCGAACGAGCGGACCAGCTCGAGGCCCTCGCGGAGGCCGGCGATCTCCTCGTCGACGGCGCCGAGCTTGCGCTGGCGGAGGATCACCAGCACGGCCGTGCTCATCACGAAGAACACGCCGATCAACGCGAGAACCAGCACGCGCTCGCGCGGCTGCAGCTTCTCCCAGAAGCCAGGGCCCCGGTGCTTGGGATCAATCTTCGCCATCTTCACCCTCCTCGTCGTCGCCAGCCGCGGGCGCGTCCTGGACCTCGGCGGGCTCGTCCGCCGCGTTGCCACCGATGCTGCCGGTGAAGCAGGTGTGATCGATGACCATGTCGAAGGCCTTGAGCTGGTTGCGATCCTTGATCATGCCCTTGGTGATCTCGCGGATGCAGCCGAGCTCGGTCAGCTTGACGGCCAGGCGATCCTGCGCGGTCGAGCGGGTCGCCGCGACGCTCATCTCGATCTTGAGCTCGCGGATGTCGATGCTCGAGAACACCAGCTGGTCGTCGGCTTGGATGCCCGCGTTGGGATCGCTGACGGGGGCGAGCGCCGCTTCGACTGGAGCCGCCTGGCCGCCTCCGTCTTCGCCCTCGTCCTCACCCGCTGAGCCGCCGGTTGGGTCGAAGATCGGGTTGCCTGCGCTGTCGACCTGCAGCGTGGATCCGTCGGGACCGACGAACTCCATGTTGCCGTCGGGGCCGGTTCGCGTGGTCACGCCGGGCGGCAGCGAGGCCGGGTCGATCGGGGCCGGAACTACGCGACCGCCCTTGGGCAGCGCGGCCTTGGTGATCAGCTCGAGCAGCTCGAGCGCGCCACGTTCGGGGATCTGATCGCTGAGCCCACCACCTTCGACTGCGGCGAGCTCGGCTCGGACCTCGTCGCCGCTCGTCAGCGTGCGGCCGAACACCTTGCCGCTCTCGCGCTCGAGCTCGCTCGCGTAGGCGTCCCGCTCGCGCTCGGCCGCCTTGATCCGCACGATCGTGTCGACCGCGGCGAACGCCAAGATCGCGACGCCGAGCGTGGCGAAGGTCGAGAAGTGCTGTTGGATCCACGGACCATCGCCGCTCGGTCCCTCGACGCTGTCGAAGAGCTGGATCAGCGGGCGCTTGGCCGCCGCGACGGCGGTGCCCAGCGCGGTGATGCCGACGCTCCAGTCGCGACCTGCGACCTGCCGCAGCGCCGCGCTCTCGCGCGGGGCGACCAGCTGCGTCGGCAGCCCGGTCTGCTGAGTGAGCCACTGCGCGAGCCCACGCAGACGAGCTCCGCCGCCGCACAGCCGCAGCTCGACGACCTCGCTGGCGATCTCGGTCCGCAGCCACTGCCGGGTGTGCTCGATCTCCCGCAGCAGCGGCTGCAGGGCTCGGACCACGACCTCGTCCTCGAGCGAGGCGTCGCGCTCGAGCGCCAGCTCGGCGGCGCTCGGGTCGAGCCGCCAAGCGCGAGCGAGCTCGCGGACCAGCTGCTTGCCGCCGCGTCGGAAGCTGCGCGCCGCGATCGGACCGCTGCTCGCGAGCGCGACCAGCTCGGTGTGCTTGTGCCCGAAGTCGACGACCAACGAGATCGCCTGGCGGGCAGGATCGCTGCCCGGCGGCAAGCTCGGCACCGGCGTGCTCGCGAGCGCTTGCGCGACGCTCAGCGCCCCGGCCGTGATCAGCCGCAGATCGATCTCGGCGAGCTTGAAGCTGGCGGCGATGTGCTCGACCAGCGCCCGCTTGGTTGCGACGACCAGCGCCCGACCACGCCCGTCACCGCGCTTGATCGGCAGGTGATCGTAGGCGAGCTGCTCGACCGGCACGGGGAACTGCCCGTCGATCTCGAACAGCAGTGTCTGGGCGATCTGCTTGGGGTCCTCGAAGGGGAAGGTCAGCAGGCGATAGCTGCCCTCACCGCCAGGCAGCGAGACGCCGGTCGGCAGGTGACGCAGACCTCGCTCGCGCAGCATCCGGATCGCCGTCTGGATCGCCGCGTCGAGCGGGTCCTCGGACTTGCCCTCGACCGCCTGCTCCCATAGGTGGAGGACCTGCGCGCCGCGCAGGCCAGCGGTCACGACCGCGATCTTGACCCGGCGATTGCCGAGATCGATTCCGACGAACTTCTGCGCCATGCGTCCTCGCTGAGCTCCCTCAGTCCTCGCGGTAGTAGAGCCACGCGCCCTTGCCCGCGCTCTGGCTGCGGGCGTACTGCAGGTCATAGACCGCGGTCACGCGCTTGCGCACGCTGCCGACGGTCGTGATGATCTCGACCCGATACATCCGCTCGGGCTCGACGTAGGCGACGTCCTGGATGCCGCCCCACTTGTCGCCGGTGTCCTTGCGCGAGCCACCCTTGACCCGGATGTCGATCCCGTCGGGCACCTTGGGCAGGTTCGACGTGTCGATCTCGCCCTCTTCGTTGAACAGCGACATCGGGTTGACGAACTTGTCGGGCGCCTTGACCAGCTCCTTGAAGTCGTCGGCCTTGTCGAACAGGTTGAACTCGCGCGACTCGACCACGAAGTTGGCGACCGGCATGGTCATCAGCAGGAAATTCTCGCCCTCGGTCTTCCAGCGATCGGTAGCCGAGACCGAGTGGCGAATGACCAACGCGAGCTGCTCGGCGCTGGCGAAGTTGAGGTTGACCTTGCACTTCTTGTCGCCGTAGACGGTCAGCTCGTGGCCGAACGCGGCCATCCAGTCGTCGTCGACGCCCTGGACCAGGTAGAGCTCGTCGATCGAGTCGAGCCGGGCGTCGCGGGCCTTGTAGGGGTCGCGCAGCTCGGTGTAGCGGTAGATCTCGTCCTGCGAGCTGTTCGTGAGCCGGTAGGTGTCGAAGCGCTTGGTGTCCTCGTCGATGTAGTCGACCATCGCCGCGATCACGTCCTGCCGGGTATGGCGCTGGCCGTCAGCCTTCTCCTCGTCGAAGAGCGGATCGTAGAGCTTGGGCAGCATCAAGGCCTCGAGCGTCTCGACCGTGCGCGAGCGGGGCTGGTTCTCACCGTCCTTCTCGATCGCCAGGCAGTTGACGTTGATCTTGCCGCTCTCGGCCTCGAGCCGGACCTCGAAGCTGTCGCCGCCCTCGAGCGCGAGCTCGCTGAGCGCGGTCGTGTCGACGCCGACCATCGCGCCGAGGCCTGCGGCCCCGTCCTCGCTGCCGAAGATCGACATCAGGTAGGGCGCGACCTGAGTGATGTCCATCGCGCCGACCATCTCGCGGAACTGCTTTTGGTTGAACACCATCCGCTGCAGCTCGAAGAGCAGGACCGAGAGCTGCAGGGCGCCGCGCTGGACCGCGCGGGCGCGGACCTCGTCGCCGTGGTTGACCGCGGCCTGCCAGTCGACGCGGGCTTGATAATTGAAGCTGGCAGTGAAGGGGAACATGATCGCGAGGCAGATCAGGACCATCAGGATGGCCACGCCCTGCTCGCTGTTGCGCTTGCGCTCGGGTCGGCTCATTTCCCCAGATCGACCTTCTCCTGCATGAGCAGGGGGACCTGTGTGACGAAGTAGACCGTGTCGCCGACCTCGTCGACGATGCCCATCTTGATCTCGACCCGCGTCGGCAGGCGATCGGGCTGGGCGTCGTTGTAGGTGGTGCGCCACTCGTCCAGCCACTCCTCGCGGAGCGGATCCCAGAACCGGAACTCGAGGCTCTCGACGTCCTCGCAGAGCACGTAGGCGGGTGCGAAGCGGTAGAGGTCCTCGGGCCTGTCGCCGGTCAGTCGGGGGGTCTCGCGTCGATAGAGGTGCTGGCGGCTGCTGTCCTCGGGGTCGTCGGCCAGCTCGTATTGGATGATCGACTGGTCGCCCTCCTTGGCGTTCGTGCGCAGGCGCAGGTGAGCAAAGCTCGAGAAGGTCAGGCTGTGACCGCCGGCGCCGGTCCGACCCTCGAAGAGCGTGAAGTGCTTGGGCTCGCCGGCCGGGCGATTGAACGACAGGTAGGCCATGCTGATCTCGCTGGCCATCCGGTCCATCGCGTTGCGGATCATGTTGTAGCGATCCTGGATCTGCCCGGCCTGCTCCATCGTGCGCACGGTCGTGCTGAAGCTGGCCCAGACCGAGACCATCATCATCGTGACGATCGCGAGCGAGACCAGGATCTCGATCATCGTCATGCCGCGGGAGGACTTGGTGCTCATGGGCGACCTCCCATGTTCATGCCGCCGGACTGACCGCCGCCGCCACGGCTGGGCGGGAGCGTGCCGCCGCCACCAGGCTTACCGCCGGCGCTGCTGCTGTCGGTCGGGCCTTCGCCCTCGCTGCCCGACTGGTCGTCGCTCTCGGTGAACTCACCGCCGGCGGAGGGCAGGTTGGTGAGCGCGTTGGGATCGGTCCAGAAGGTCTGAATCGCGAACTCGTGCTCGATCTCGCCGTCCATCCAGGTGACCTTGCAGTCGACCTTGCGGATCGAGTTCTCGATCGCGGCCTTGACGATCGGCCAGACCATGCCCATCGCACCGAAGGCCTGATCACCGGCGCTCATCATGTTGTCATCTTTGGCGCCCGATGCTTCGTCGGTCTCGTCCTTGGCCTCGACGAGCTGGTTGTACTCGGGCATCTCGATGAAGTGGATGGTGCACAGGTAGTTGAACTGGTCCCAGCCCTGATCGGAGAAGTCGCCGTCGACCTCGACGTCGGAGTTGACCCAGCCGTCGCGGCGCGTCTGGGTCTCGAGCTCGGTGATCTTCCACTCGGCCAGCAGCGCGGCCGCGCTGATGTCCCGCGCGTAGCGAGTCGCCTGCAGGCTGTTGACCTGCGAGGCCAGCATCGAGCTGAGCGAGATGCCGAGGATCGCGACAGCGAGCAGAACCTCGAGCAATGTGAAGCCTGCGGCGCCGCCGATCCGGGTCGGCAGGATGCGGATGTGCGCGGGCTCCTGCCGACGCGGCGTCGACGGGGCCAAGGGCTTGGACGGGAGCGTCATGTCAGAACGACCTCCGCTCGAGCTCGTTGCCGAGCTCGTCTTCCTTGTCGCCGACGATCTTGGGCAGCTCGAGCGGGATCAGCTCGGCTTCGACCCGAACCTTGCCGGTCAGCGGCTGCAGGATGATCGTGTACTCGATGTCCTCTTCGCCGACGATCCGCTCGCGGAGCTTGGGCTTGCCCTTGATCTGGATGTGCGCGAGCTGGGTCTGGCCGCGCGGGAAGAAGTAGATGTTGGCCTCACCCTCGGTGATCGGCTCGAGGTCCGAGTCGGTCTGGACCGAGATGATCTCGACGCCCTCGGGCAGCTCGATCTTGGCGCCGAGCCCCTCGAGCAGCGCGTCGTCGCCCTCGAAGGCCTGGAAGAGCGGCGGTCGGCGACGCGGCACCTCCTTGCGCTGGACCCCGTAGGGGTTGGCGGCGTTGACGTCGGCGTCGGTGTTCTCGTAGACGGCCGCGGCGATGCTGCTGTAGTAGTTCTCGGCCGCTCGCTTGTCCCGCTCGGCTTGATCCTCGAGCTTGCGGGTGTCGACCTCCGCGAGCTTGCCGTCGCGATCGGTCGAGGGCAGGTACATCGCCTCCTCGGCCTTCTCGAGCTGGAAGCTGCGGCTGCCGAGGTCGATGTGGAGGCGATAGTGCTGACCGGTGAAGCGGGCGCGGTCGTAGGCGAAGCGCAGGGTCGAGGCCAGCTGGTTGGTGGTCCGCACGACCTCGGCTTGGCTGGCTGCGCCGGTGCTGATCGCCACGCTGTAGACCATCAGCGCGACGATGAAGAGCACGACGAGGATCTCGATCAGCGTCAGGCCACGCGACGCTCGACCCCGACGGGTCGACCAAGCCCGCGCCCGCGCCGAAGACCCTGGGCGGCCTGGCGCGGTCGAGCTCGCGTGCATGCGTGGCGTGACGACCATGATCAGATCACTCCTTCTCGTCGGCCTTGGCGTCGCCCTGCTCGCCGTCCCACGAGTTGATGTCGTCCTCGTTGCCAGCCTGGCCGTCCTTGCCGGGCGAGGAGATGTCGACCGGGCCGTGCTCACCCGGGCACTTGAT
>CBFGLP010000814.1:0-3643 GCA_965649595.1 uncultured Myxococcales bacterium
CCCACCGAGCTCGATCCACACATCGCCGCGCTGCTCCAAGCAGCGCCCGAGTGCTTCGAGTGGTAGCCCTCACCCCTGCGGTGGCGGCAGGTCCTCCTGACAAACCCCAATCTCCAGGATCGTATAAATCAACACCAGCTCCTGCGGCGACAGCCCGACATAGTCGAAGAACTCCGCCGTGTGATAGCTGGTGAACTGGATCTTTCCGCAGCCGTACTGGGCCGTGACCGTCAGCGGATGGATCTCGTTTTGCGGGATGTCGAACCCGCCGCCGGGCCCCTCGAGCCACGCCTGGTGGCCGACGTTGACCATGTTGCCCTCGCCGTCGTCGACCAGCAGCTCGGGCAGCGGGTATTGGATGCCCGACCAGTTGTCGACGGTCAGGACCTGGGGCAGGTTGAAGAGCGTCGGATGCTGCTCGTCATTGAGCGGGTTGATGTCCTTGAGCGGATCGGGCAGCGCGTTCAACCACTCGAGCAGCCCGTCGTCGAGCACGTTGGCCATCGAGTCGTAGGAGCCGAGGTCATACGAGCCAAACCCGTCGTCGTAGAAGGTCTGGTACTCCGGGAACACCTCGGCCAGCCACTCGTTGGACCAGTCGGCCACGTACCAGCGCCCGCCCTTCTCGACCCACGCGCGGATGTTCTCCTTGTTCTGCTGAACGTTGAGCGCGTTGACGAAGTCGTCGCTCGAGCAGGGCACGAAGATCACGTGGTACTGGTCGAGCGCGGCCGGGTTGGCGATCAGCTGCGCGAAGGTGCCCTGCGAGGTGAACCCGTCGAACGCGGGATCCTGGCCGTTGTCCCACAGGTCGAAGTTCTCGGTCCCGGGGACCAGCCGCTCCTCGAAGTTCGCGATGTTGGTGTCGCCGAGGCCCATCTTGCCCAGCGCGTCCTCGATCCGGTCGTAGCTGCCGTCGCCAACCGCGATGCGCGGGATGAACAGGCCCTCCGCCGGGTTCCACTCGCCGGGCAGCTCGGTCTGCAGGTCGGGCAGCTGCGTGTTGCCAGGCGCGATGTTGATCGGGGTCACCCGCCGGAACTCGCCCTTCTGCACGACCAGGTACTTGTCACCCGACTGCGCCTGCACGCTGAAGTTGCCCTCGGCGTCGGTCAGCGAGAAGTCCTCCAGCCCGCAGGCGAGCTCGAGGCACTCCGAGCAGTACACGTGATCGGGGATCGGCTCGGGCGGCTCGTTCGAGGTGTAGACCAGCGCGCCGGAGACCGGGATCACGCCGTTGGGCGCCCACACGGTGCCAGTCAGGACCGCGTCGGCGGCCGGGTTGGCCGGACAGCAGTCACCGCCGATGTTCTCGCACTCGATCACGTCACCGTCGCCGTCGCCGGTCGACGTGTCGGTGTCCGTATCGGTCGTCTCGCTATCGCCGTCTCCGGTCGTGTCACCGGTCGTGTCGGTTGGATCGGTGTCGCCGTCTCCGTCCCCAGTGTTGGTGTCGCCGTCGCCGTCCCCGGTGTTGGTGTCGCCATCACCGTCTCCAGTGTTGGTGTCACCATCACCATCGCCGGTCGTGTCCTGACTGTCAGCGCTCTCCTCTTCCGACGGGACGTCCGTGGTGTCGCCGGTCGGATCGTCGGTCGTATCACCGACCTCGTCCTCCTTTGTCTCCTCACCTCCGCAGGCCGAAGAACCAAGCGCCGCGCTCGCGATCAAGCAGCCGAGCGCGACGCCGTAAACATCGAAACCCCATGTCTTCCGCATGGGCCGAACGTAGACGAGCGAGACCGCGCGACGGGCGGGGAGCCAAGCAGCCCGGCCAAGGCGCAGCAATCCATGGCAAATGGTGCCGCTTCGAGTGTCAGAAAGCCTGCCGCTTGCTGGTACTCCGTCCTAGGGCTATTCAGTAGCTGCTTTGCGGTTTATGCGCCGCATGCACCGAGCCAACGACCATGAGCGACGACGTCCGGCAGTTCATCGATGACCTGGTCCACAAGAACCGGGTGATGCTCTTCATGAAGGGCAACAAGGTGTTCCCGAGCTGCGGGTTCTCGGCCCGAGTGGTCCAGATCCTCAAGCAGTACCCGATCGAGTTCGAGACCTTCAACGTGCTCGCGGATCCCAATGTCCGGCAGGGCATCAAGGACTACGCGAACTGGCCCACGATCCCGCAGCTCTACGTGAACGGGGAATTCGTCGGCGGCTGCGACATCGTGACGGAGATGCACGAGAGCGGCGAGCTGAAGAAGGTGCTCGACGCGAACGCGGCGGGGTGATCGGCCGAGGGTCATGATCCCGCAGACGAACGAGAAGAGGTCGCGGCGGCTCGCCTCGACCTCTTCTTTCGGCTGGCGCTGACGTTTCAGGGGAAGGTGCACAGACCGATGCCCGGGTTGTTCGGGTCCATCAGGTCCTTGCAGGTCGAGCCCGTCGGGCACGAATCCATGGACGTCTGGCAGATCAGCGCGCAGAAGCTCGGATCGGCTCCCGCCATGGTGGTCAGCGCACAAGCGGGCTGAGTCTCGGCCGTACCCGGCGGGCAGTCAGCGTCGCTCATGCACGGCGAGGAGCAGAAGTTGCCCGGGAGGTCGCCGACCATCAGCACCTGGCTCGGCATCTCGCATGTTGCGGGATCCCAATCGCCCCCATCTCCGGTATCCGTATCGTCGCCCGTCTCCGTCTCCGTACCGCCGCCGAGCTGGCAAACCCCGTCGACGCACTCGAGCCCAGCCTCGCAGGTACCGGCATCGCACATGCAGTCGAAGGTACCGGGCTGGCAGCCGGTCTCGTCCGTGGGATCGGAGTCGGTGTCCTGCGTGTCCGACTCGGTGCTCGCGGAGTCCTCCGTCGATTCGTCCTCGGTCCCCGAGTCACCCGTCGCTTCGGTCTCGTCAAGCCCAATATCGTCGTCGTCATCTGTCGGTTTGAAGCAAGCGGTCGTACACAGCGAGCCGAGCACGAGCGCCAGGAACACATCGAACGTTTTCATGTGCATCTCCAGTGGTGTCACTGGATGCTAGCGTCGTGACTCCGCGGCTCGCAATGAGCTGCCGACGTCTAATGGCGTGCTCACCAATGCGGCTCGGACACGACGATTCCCAACCTCGAGGTGGGCCGAGATCGATCGACCTCGATGAAACGAAAAAGAGGTCGCAACCTCGCGGTGCGACCTCTTTGATTCGATTCAGCCTCGTCAGTCCCATCGGACTGACGAAGACAGTGTTCACGGATAGGTGCAAAGACCGATGCCCGGGTTCCCCGGATCCATCAGGTCCTTGCAGGTCGAGCCCGTCGGGCACGCGTCCTGAGCCACCTGGCAGATCAGCGCACAGAAGGTCGGGTCAGCACCCGCCATGGTGGTCAGCGCACAAGCGGCCTGGGTGCCGGCCGTGCCCGCGGGGCAGTCGAGGTCGGCCGTGCACGGCGAGGAGCAGAAGTTGCCAGCGAGGTCGCCGACCATCAGCACCTGGCTCGGCATCTGGCAGGTCGCGGGATCCCAGGGATCCCCACCGTCGGTGTCGGTGTCGGTCGTCTCCTCTTCACCGCCACCGAGCTCGCAGACGTTGTCGACGCACTGAAGCCCGGCATCACAAGCACCCGCGTCGCAGGGGCAACCGAAGGTCCCGGGAGTGCAGTCGGTGTCCTCCTCAGTGGTGTCGGCCGTGTCCTGAGTGTCCTGCGTGTCCTG
>CBFGLP010000815.1:0-9075 GCA_965649595.1 uncultured Myxococcales bacterium
GCGCTCGAGCAGCGCGCCCGCGAGCGCGGGTGGATCTGAGCGCGATCAGGAGTTATCCAGCAGTCGCTTCACGAGCGCGTAGTTCGCGTCGTTGTCTTCGACCGAGAGCACGAACCGACGCTCGCTCACGCCGCGAGCATATCAACCGAGCGAACCTGGATATCGGAGCGAGGCGAACCACCTCACGCGTTCGCCTGGCGACCAGTCGAGTACACTGCCCCCGTGCGAGCGGCTCGGCGAATGCGGCTTCGTGCGCTGGCGTCGAGGTGGTCGATGGCCTGCTGCGCGTCGGTCCTGCTCGCGTGGTCGGGGCTCGCCGAGGCTGCGCCTCCCGTCGAATCCGAGCCCGCGTCGCCGCTCGAGCCCAGCAGCCCGGACGGGCTGACGAAGCCGAGCTCGGGAGACGACCTCGCCGACGCCGAGACGCACGACGGGGGCATCGTCGAGCGCTCGCTCGAGATCGTCGCCCTGCAGATCCGCGGCCGCAAGCAGGTCACGCCCCGTCAGATCACCGAGGCGCTCGAGGCCGAGAACCTGGTCGAGGGGCAGATCGTCCAGTGGCCCGAGGATCCGCGCGTCGATCGGGCGATCCAGCGCTTGGCCTCGACCGGCTACTTCGAGCAGGTAGCGATCCGCCTGCTGCCCGTGTCCGAGCGGCCCGACGCCGCGATCTTGGTCGTCGATCTGAGCGAGCGCGGGGCCTTGGTCATCCGCGACATCCATGCCGCTGGCTCGCTCTTCACCCCCTTCGCGGGTGGCTTCGAGCTGATGGAGCGCAACCTCGGCGGCCGCTCGGTCCACCTCGGCGGCGGCTTCGTCGTCGGTGCGCCCTCGCGGGGATCGGGCAGCTCGCGGCGCCAGCAGAGCTATCGGATCTTCACCGAGCTGCCCGCCTTGGCCGGCACTCCGGTGGGAGTGGTCGCCAGCGCTCACGCGATCTTGGCCAACGAGCCGTTTCGCATCGCTGGCGAGGATCACGATCCCGATCCCGACTTGTTCGACACCGTGCCTTACTCGCGCTTCGGCGGCGCGCTCGGGGTCACGATCCCCTTCCACCCCGAGCTGATGCTCGGCATCGACTATCGCTTCGAGGCGATCGACGCCGATTTGCCGAGCAATCCGATCCGCACGCTGGCCAATGGCGACCAGCAGAGCCTCGATCTCCAGCTGCAGCCGGGCCTGCACTACCTCAGCGCCGTCGAGCTCTCGCTCGCCTGGGACGAGCGCAACCGGGCGGCGATCCTCGGCAAGGGCGGGCACATCCGGCTCGACGTGCAGCTCTCCTCGCCCGCGATCGGCTCGAGCTACGAGTACCTGCGCGTGCTGATCGGCGGCGGCTACAGCTTTCGGCTGCCCTGGGGCCACTGGCTCTCGCCGACGCTGTGGGGCGGGCAGATCGCTGGTCGAGCGCCGCGCTTCGAGATGATCTTGCCCGGCGATCTGTCCGACTGGACCCCCGGTCGCACGATGGGCTTGCAGTACTCGACCCGCTATCCGATCGACGTGTTCGGGACCGGCGTCGACGCTTACCCGCTCGCGCAGCTCGGCGGCCGCTTCGATCTCGAGTATGGCGTCCCGCTCTTTCGTCGCCCGCGGACCTCGTTCGTGTACGGCGGCTACCTGTTCCTCTCGGCTGGCCTGTTCACGCTCGCGGGCACGCCCGAGCAGCGACGCGCGCGGCGAGAGGCTGGCGAGTGGGTTGCCCCGCTCGGCTTCAACGCCAACTTCGGGCTCAAGCTCGACACGGCGATCGGGACGTTCGACATCTCGATCGGCAACATCCTGCAAAGGGTGCCGCTGTGAGGTCGGGACCGCTCTTCTCCCGCCGACGCGTGCTCGGGTGCTTGACGGTGGCGCTCACCGTCCCGCTGATCGCTGCTTCGCCGGAGACGCTGATCAAGCGCAAGGCCACCTTCAACGAGATGGAGGGCAACGAGGTGGTCGGCCGCTGGATCCGCATGCAGCTCGGCGTGTCCGACCTGCTCAAGACCAGCGACAAGCAGGCGATGCAGAACCTCGACAGCGGGTTTGCGACCCGCCTGGTCTACGACCTGATCCTGCACGAGACCGGCAACAAGGCCGCGCTCGCGGCCGTGCACATCGAGGTCCGCGTGCTGTGGAACCCGTGGAACCGCGAGTACGAGGTCGAGACCCGAGTCGATGGCGGCAAGGCGTCGCTGCGCCGGTTCAGCCTGCGCGACGACGCGATCGAGGCGGCGACCCGAATCGAGGTCCGCATCGCGCCGAGCTCGAGCCTGGTTCGCGGCAAGGACCAGGCGACCTATTACGTGCACGTGATCGCCCAGCGTAACCCGATCCAGAGCAAGACGGCCGCGACGGCCACGACCGCGCGCGGCCAGGATCGCGATCTCGAGATGTTCTCGCGCTGGGTCGGCATGTTCGTCCGCTCGCGGCCCAAGGCCGATCAGACCGTCGAGTTCCGGACCAACTCGTTCTACCTGGTCGAGCGCGACGACGAGGACGCGGAGCCGCGAGAGCCCTGAGAGGATCATGCCCGCCCTCGAGCCGAGCCAACCCCCTGCGAGCCCGCCGGCGACCAAGCAGCCGCCCGGCGCACGCGCGCGCGCGAGCGGGGTGTTTCGCCGGCTCGAGCAGCGTCGCGTGTTGCTCGAGCGCCCGCCTTGGTGGGGTCGACTCGAGGCTCGCATCACGATCGCCCTGGTCGCGATCGGCATCCTCTGCGTCGGCGCCTCGACCTATCTCGTGCGTCTGACCGTCCGCTACTACGATCGCCTCGGCGAGCAGCAGGCCGAGATCCAGCGCGAGGCCTTCGATCTCGTCACGCCCTTCTATGCCTGGCTGGCCGAGGCCCAGCGACAAGCCTTCGACGCGCGCACCGAGCTGCTAGCGACCCAGCTCGGCAACCTCGCGCTCGAGAGCGAGGCCGCGCTCGAGCCGGCCTTGGTCCAGTGGCTGACCGACAACGACGACGCGCTGGGGGTCGCGCTCGAGCGGCCCGATCGCGAGGCGATCCTGATCGAGGACCGCGAGCTCGATCCGGACCAGAGCGACACGGCGATCGACAGCAACATCGAGTGGATCCGCGTGCCGGTCGAGCGCCCGATCGTCTCGGGCACCCTCCCGGGGGTCGAAGGGCCAGACGCCGCCCCGCTCGGGCTCGTGCGGGTCACCTGGGGCGTAGATCCCAGCATCGCCCAGCGCTACCAACGGATCGGCGAGCTGACCCGCGACCTCGGCCGTGTCGAGGTCACCGGCCAAGGTGGCGAGGGCCGGATGGTCGAGCGCAACGAGGTCCAGCGGGCCGTCGCCTCGGCGATTGGTGTAGCGAGCGGGCTGATGCTCTTCAGCGCCGTGCTGGCCGGCATCCTGATCGCCCGCCGGACCACCCGCAAGGTCTCGGACCTGTCACGGGTCATGCGCGAGATCGCGTCGGGTAACACCTCCGTGCGGGCGCCTCGGCTCGGCCGCGACGAGCTCGGGCAGCTCGCGGCCGCGTTCAACGACATGCTCGACGAGCTCGAGCTGAGCCGCCGGCGGATCACCTACTTGCAGCGGATCGGCGCCTGGCAGGAGATGGCCCGCCGGATCGCCCACGAGATCAAGAACCCGCTGACGCCGATCCAGCTGGCGGTTCAGCAGCTGCGCGAGAAGGACCCCGGCCTCGACGAGCGCTTCTCCAAGCTGCTGCGCGAGTCGGTCGAGATCGTCGAGGACGAGGTCGAAGCGCTGCGCCGGATGGTCACCAGCTTCTCGCACTTCGCCAAGGTGCCCGAGGTCCAGCTCGAGCCGGTCACGCTCGCCCGGATCCTCGTCGAGTTCGAGCGAGCCTACGGCCACCTCGGCAGCCGGACCGGCAGCGAGCGCGAGGCCGATCGGCTCGAGGTCGTCCCGCCCGCCGATCCGCAGCTCACGGTGCTCGGCGATCGCCAGCTGCTCAAGCAGGTGCTGGTCAACATGGTCGAGAACGCGGCTTTATCGATCGAAGAGGCCGGCATCTCGCCCGCGCACGTGCGCGTGAGCGCGGGCCGGGTGGTCGGTCGCGAGCTCGCCTACGTGGTCGTCGACGACAACGGCCCGGGTATCCCCGTGCAGCGGCGCGACCTCGTGTTCGAGCCCTACCAGACCACCCGCGAGCACGGCACCGGGCTCGGCCTCGCGATCGTCAAGAAGATCGTGCTCGACCACGGCGGCGAGGTGTTTGTCGGCGAGAGCGAGCTCGGGGGCGCGCGCTTCGAGATCCGGATCCCGCTGGCGGACCGGTGAGCCCGATCGAGCTCAAGGGTCGACGATCTCGAACGCTGCGACCAGCTGCTCGGGGATCCGACGCGGCACCCCGCGCGCGAGGTCGATGAACGCCCAGGTCGTCGCGGCCCGGACCAGCAGCTCGTCGCCGCGGATGATCTCGTAGCGCCTGACCGAGCTGACCCGCGCGAGCGAGGCGACCCAGGTCCGCACGATCAGCTCGTCACCCTCGACCGCAGAGCGGAGGTAGTCGAGCTCGTGGCGGCGGACCACGAAGGCCGCGCCCAGCTCGCGGTAGCGCTCCCAGGGCCAGCCCTGCGCCTCCGAGTGGGCCGTGGCCGCGGCGATCAGCCAGCTCAAGTAGTGAACGTTGCCGACGTGGCCGAGCGGATCGATCTCGCTCGGCTGCGCGACGTGGTGGTGCTCGAAGATCGCAGGCATGTCAGTCGACCGCCGCAGGAGTGTCGCTGATCCACAGGCGATGGGTCGCGTCGCTCGCAAATTGATGGCTGGCGATCTCTCCCCAGGTCGCGGTGGTGGCTGGCTGAACGGCGGCGGCCGGATCGATCTCGACGGGCACCAGCGCGAGCGCGCCTGCTGGCGCCGTGGTGCCGACCAAGATCGCGTAGATGAGCGTCAGCACCTCGTCGGCCGCTCGGCACTCGCACGTGGCCATCGCTTCGGCCACGCGCTTGGCCGTCGCTGCGCAGCGCTCCTCGATCGGGACGGTGGCGAGCCCGGCCAGCGCGTCGCTCAGCGCCGCGCACTCGTCCGCCTTGGCCCGCATCTTGGTCGCCAAGAGGACCGCCTGCTCGCTCGGCGTGGTCGGCATCGTCGCTGCCAGCTGGTCGAGCAGCTTGGGGTCGCGCGGGACCGGCAGCTGCGCGTCGGCGTGCTCGCTGCGAACGAGGACCTTTATGGAGCTGCGACCCGCCGCGTGCAGGCGCGCGAGCAGATCCGCGGCGTCGAGGGCGGGGATGTCGGCCGCGATCGCGAGCGTCAGATCACCCGCGTGCTCGCCCGTCAGCGGCTCTCCGGGGTTGCTCACCCATGCCGCGATCGACTTGACCGGCTCACCTGGCTCGTGCACGCCCTCGCTGTCGACCCGCACGATCCACGCGCTCGTCAACGAGGGTGGGGACGTGATCCAACGAACCATCGGGAGCTCGTTGATCGGCACCTGCGGATTGAAGCCGCAGTAGTCGTCGAGCTCGCTCGCCATCGACTCGACGGAGCACACCGGCGCCTCGATCGATGCCTCGGCGCCGCCGGCTGCGTCGGGCTTCGCGGGCTCCTTGCAGGCGAGCGTCAGCAGGCACGAGGCGACGAGCGGTGCGGCGCGGAAGGCCATGAGAGTTGTAGAACATCGAATCAAAATCCAGGCAAGCCCGTGCGGAGGTAGGGCCTGCTAGACAACCCGAAATCGAAACTATCGAAGAGCGCCAGGTTAAGATGATGATCGTTTTTCCGGCTGCGTGTGATTCAATCCGCCTTGTCGGGGTTGGCGTGGTCGCAGTATGAAGAAATCGCTTTGAGCGGACGAATCATGTCCCCAATCGTTGGCGAGCTGGACCACCGATCTCCTTCGGAGCCGCACGAAGGGCAACTCGGGCGCACCGAGGCCATTCTCGACGGTCAGCGGCGCGCGCTCGAGCTGGCGGTCCAAGGTGGGCCGATCGAGGCGGTGCTGGACATCCTCCTGCTCACGATCGAGGCGCAGGCTGGCGATGACGTGGTCGCTTCGGTGCTCTTGCTCGATCCGGTAAGCGGTCGATTGCAGCCGAGCGCTGCGCCTCACCTTCCACGCACCTACGTCGACGCGCTACGGGCGTTTGGTGGCGTCCCGGTCGCGCCGGCTGCTGGGAGCTGTGGGACCGCCGCGTATCGGCGCGAGGTCGTGATCGTGTCCGACATCGCGACCGATCCGCTCTGGTCGATGTTTCGCGAGCCTCCGCTCGAGCACGGCCTGCGAGCGTGCTGGTCGACGCCGATCTTGTCGTCGCAGGGCGCGGTGTTGGGGACCTTCGCGCTCTACTATCGAACGCCCCGCCGGCCCTCGCGCTCGGATCGCGAGGCGATCAACCTGCTGGTGCCGACCGCGGCGATCGTCATCGAGCGGCATGAGCAGGCGCGCGAGCGCCTGGCGGCCGAGCGGGCCCTCGCGGCGGCGAGGGACGATCTAACCCTACAGGTGACCGGGCTCGAGCGCATGCACGCCCTCGCAATTCGGCTCTCGACCATGCAGGATCTGACCGAGAAGCTGCAGGCCATCCTGCAGGCGTCGATCGAGATCCATGGCATCCGCCGGGGTCTGCTCTCGCTCTACGACCCGGTCTCCCGTTCACTTCGCTCAGCCGTCAGCGTCGGGTTCAGCCCCGATGAGCTCGCGCAGCTCGACTTCATCAAGCCGCGGGCGGGCAATGGCGCCTGTGGCACCGCGTTCGCCACGCGCGGGCGAGTGTTCGTCGAAGACATCGAGACCGCCGAGTGCTTCGCGGCCTATCGATCGGTCGCCGGCGCGATGGGCATTCGCGCCATGTACAGCTCGCCGATCATGACGCCGGCGGGGGAGATCTTCGGCGTGCTGTCGGTCTACTTCGAGAGCCGCCGCTGGCCCACGCAGCTCGAGCTGCAGCTCGTCGACATGTGCGTGCGCGATGCCGCGGTCACCGTCGAAGCCGCGCGGAACCGCCAAGCGCTACGCGACAGCGAGCGCCGCTATCGACAGCTCGTCGAGTCGCTGCCGGTCGCGCTCTTCACGTGCGACCTCGACAGTCGAATCGTGTTCTACAACCAGGCCGCGATCACCTTGTGGGGTTGCGAGCCCGACTCCGGACCCGGTCGCTGGTCCACCGCGACTCGGGTCACCACGGTCGATGGTCGGGTGCTCGACCGGGACGAGTGTCCGCTCGTGCTGGCGCTTCGAGAGGGCTGCGTGGTCAGCGGGACCGAGCTGGTCGTCGTGCGACCCGACGACAGCAGGCGGCACGTGCTCGCGCATCCGCAGCCGATCCTCGACGAGCAGGGCAAGATCACTGGTGCGCTCAACATCCTCGTCGACATCACCGAGCGCAAGCAGGTCGAGCGGGCGCTGCGAGACAGCGAGGAGAAGTTCCGCAAGCTCGCGGCCGACCTCGCCGTGGCCAAGGAGGCGGCCGAGCTGGCCAGCCGGGCCAAGCAAGCCGAGCACGCGCGACTCCAGCGGCTCTTGATGGACGCCCCGATGGGCGTGGCGATCTGGCGCGGCGAGGATCTCGTCTACGAGCTGGCCAATCCTGCGTACGAGCGGCTGATGAACAAGGGTGCTCTGGTCGGCCGCAGGTTCCGCGACGTCTGGGACGGCGCCCTGGATGCCTCGACCTTCGAGCACTTCAATCGCGTGTACCGGACCGGTGAGCCCTTCATAACGCCCGAGGACCATATCATCATCGATCGTAGCGGTACGGGCGTGCTCGAGGACTGCTACGTTGCGGGCAACGTCGAGGCGATCCGCGAGATCGACGACGAGATCAGCGGGTTGATGGCGGTGCTGGTCGACGTCACCGATCAGGTGCGGGCCCGCAAGCGCGAGCAGACTGCCCGCGCCCACGCCGAGGTCGCGAGTCGGGCCAAGGACGAATTCTTGGCCATGCTCGGCCACGAGCTACGCAACCCGCTCGCGCCGATCGCCACCGCGCTCCAACTCCTGCGCCTGCGCTGCGGCGCCCAGTTTGGCTACGAGCACGAGATCATCGAGCGGCAGGTCCAGCACCTCACCCGGCTGGTCGACGATCTGCTCGACATCTCCCGCATCACGCGGGGTAAGATCGAGATCAAGAAGCAGCTCCACGAGCTGTCGGCGATCGTCACTCGGGCCGTCGAGATCGCCAGCCCGCTGCTCGAGCAACGCCAACATCGCCTGTCGATCGAGGTCGCCCCGACCGGGTTGCCGATCGTCGCCGACGCCGGGCGCGTGGCGCAGGTGATCTCGAACTTGCTGACCAACGCCGCGCGCTACACCGAGCCTGGCGGCGACATAACGATCTCGGCCACCTGCGAGCAAGACGAGGTCGTGCTGCGCGTCCGCGACACTGGCATCGGCATCGCGCCCGAGATGTTGGCGAAGATCTTCGATCTCTTCGTCCAGGCCGAGCGCCCGGCCGGCCAAGCCAGCGGTGGCCTCGGGCTCGGCCTCACCTTGGTCCGCACCTTGGTCGAGCTGCACGGCGGCCGGGTCGAGGCGTACAGCGCTGGGCTGGGGGAGGGCAGCGAATTCACGGTGCGCTTGCCCTCGGCGTGCGTGCCCGAGTCCTCGGTGTCCGAGGTGCTGAGCGCCGAAGCGACCGAGCTGGACCAGCTGCCGGTTCGGCTCTTGCTCGTCGACGACAACGTCGACGCAGCGGAGATGCTGGCCGAGACGCTCCGCTACATGGGCCACGAGGTCGAGGTCGCGTTCGATGGCCCGCAGGCGCTCGCGCGCTTGGCCAACGAGCGCTTCGACGTGGGCATCTTCGATATCGGCTTGCCTGTGATGGACGGCTACGAGCTGGCGCGAAGGGTTCGGCAGCAGCCGGAGCTCGCGGGCATGAAGCTGTTCGCGCTGACGGGGTACGGGCAGGAGGGGGACCGGATCCGTGCGGTCGAGGCGGGGTTTGCTCAGCACCTGACCAAGCCACTCGAGATCAATCGGCTGCTGGCGTTGCTGCCGGAGCGGGGCGGGGGAGAGCAGTCGAGGGAATGAGTTGATTCCTACAGTGGTGACGGCATGTCACTGCTCATAAAAACAGGCATGATGGCTTCCGATGTTTGTCGCCGTCAGACCCCCGTCTGGTAGCATCGCTTGCGATGTGGACGCTGCCCTCGATATTGTGG
>CBFGLP010000816.1:0-3615 GCA_965649595.1 uncultured Myxococcales bacterium
TTTGCTCGACGCATACCTCGGTAGACCAGCGGCAGTTCGACGTTCTCGACCGCGCTCGTACGCGGGAGCAGGTTGAAGCTCTGGAACACGAAGCCGATGTAGTGGCGACGCAAGAGCGCGAGCTGGTCACGATCGAGCGACCCGACCTCGACGCCGCGAAACCAGTAGTGACCGGCGCTCGGCGTGTCGAGGCAGCCGAGGATGTTCATGCAGGTCGACTTTCCCGACCCGCTCGCGCCCATGATCGCGACGAACTCGCCGTCGTAGATCCGCAGATCTACGCCATCGAGCGCTCGAACCTCCGCGTCGCCGCGGCCGTAGATCTTGTAGAGGCCGCTCAGCTCGACCAGCGGCGGCGCGGGCTCGACTGCGATCGCAGCACGGCTCATGGCTGCGCCCCCTCTTGCTCGACGCCGACGATCACCTCGCTGCCCGCCTCGAGCTCGCCCTCGATCACCTCGGTCCAGTCGCCATCGCTCGCGCCGGTCTTGATCGCCACGCGGACCGGCTGCCCCTGCTGCAGCACCCACACCGCCGAGCCCGAGGCGTGCTGGCGGGTCGTCTGCGGCGGACCGAAGCGAAAGCCCGAGCTCCCCTGCTCCTGCGGCGGGTTGAAGCGCAGCGCCCGGGTCGGCACGCGCAGCACTTCTCGCCTGGTCCCGGTCAGGATCGTCGCGGTCGCGGTCATGCCTGGTCGCAGCAGGCCCTCCTCGTTGTCGACCGAGAGCTCGGCCACGTAGCTGACCACGTTGCCGGTGATCGTCGGCGCCAGCGCGACCTTGGTGACGGTCGCCTCGAACTCGCGCTCGGGCCAGGCGTCGACCACGAAGGTCGCCCGCTGGCCCGCCACGATCTGGCCGACGTCGGCCTCGTCGATCGCCAGGTCGAGCTGCATCACGTGGAGGTCGGCAGCGATCGTGAACAGCTCGGGGCTCTGAAAGCTGGCCGCGACCGTCGAGCCCGGCTCGATCTGGCGACGCAGGACCACGCCATCGATCGGCGACCCGACGACCGCCTTCTCGATCTTGGTCTCGATCTGATCGATCCGGGCTTGGGCGAGCTGTCGCTGCGCCTGCGCGGCGTCTAGCTCGGCCTCGGCCAGCGCGACCGCCGACTCCCGAGTCTCGCGCTCCTCTTGCGATGCGATTCCCTGGTCGGCGAGCCGCTCGGTCCGCTCGCGCTCGTGGCGAAGCTTGGCCAGGTTCGCGCGAGCGCGACGAGCCTCGGCCTTCGCTCCCGCCAACGAGGCCTTCGCCTCGGCCAGCTCGGTCTCGAAGCTCTCGAGATCGAAGCGCGCGAGCACCTGCCCGACCGCGACCGGATCGTTCTCATCGACCAACACCTCGGCGATCCTGCCGGACACCTCGGCGCCGACGATCACCTCGGTCTCGGGCTCGAGCGTGCCCGTCGCGTCGACCGTCACGCGGATGTCGCCGCGCTCGGCTGCCTGCGTCTGCCAGCCCAGCTCGACGACCTGGCTCTGCGCCCGCCACAGCACGAGCGCGGTGATCAGCCCGCCGATCACCAGCAGCGCGATCGCCCAGCGCAGCGCCGACTTCCATCGCTGCTTGCCGGTCGCGCCGATCGTCTGCAGCACGTCGTGGGAAGCTGCGCCGCTCGACGCCGCGCTTGGGACCGCCTCGCTGGCGGTAGGAGGACGAAGAGGCATGACGGGAGCGCTGGCCATGGCGGACTCACTCGGGACCCTAGCGGAGTCAGCGGCGAGCGCGAGCGCAGGCTTGCCCGAGCAACCATGGTCTCGATCGCAAACATTGCTCGCGATCGGTCCTAGCCACCTCGAAGCGAGTTTTTACTCGGGCTCGATCACGTGCACGACTTGGTCCGCCGCTACTTCATCGAAGCCCTGGACCACGCCGGTGCGCGGCCACTCGATCTCGAGCCGATGGACCGCCTCGGCCTCGCCGAGGCCGAAGTGGTGGATCAGCTCGCCCTCACCCAGAAAATGGCTGCCGACGCCGACCTCTCGAACCTGCCAGTCACCATCCGGCAGCGCCTGCACGCGGAGCTTCGCGCCTCGGCCGTCGCGGTTGGACCCCACCCCCTCGACCTCGACGCGCAACCAATGCTGGCGGTTGCCGCCTTCGTTGCGGAGCAAGAGCGGCCGACCGGCGTGGTTGGCGACCAGCAGGTCGAGATCGCCGTCGCGGTCGTAGTCGAAGGTCACGAGCCCGCGGCCCTGCTGACGATCATCGACCCCGCGCGCTGAGCCTTCTTCGGTCATCGGGACCCCGGGGCCATGGTTGATCCACAGGCGCATCGGCGTATCCGCATGATAGAAGCCGCCGTTGAGATCGCGGCCCGGCCAGCCGTTGGCGAGCACGAGATCTTGATCTCCGTCGTTGTCGAGATCGAACCACGCGGTGCCCCAAGCCCACGCGCCGTCGCGGACGCCAGCGACGTCCTCGAGCCGCTCGAACGTCCGGCTGCCCTGATAGCGGTAGAGCCGGTTGCCCGAGGCCGACCAGCAGGGCGGCGCTTCACCGGGCTCGCACTCGTCGTCGAGCTCGGCGATCGAGGTGACGTACCAGTCGAGCCAACCATCGCCGTCGACGTCGCCGAAGGTCGAGCCCATCGCGTTGCTCTCCTGGTTGACGCCGGCCAGCATGGTCCCGTCGAGGTAGGTCGCGCCGGCGAGGTTCCAGAACAAGCGCGAGTCGTGAAAGTCGACCGCCAGCGCGAGGTCTTGCCAACCATCGCCGTCGAGGTCGACGAATGTGGACGAGTAGGCGAACACGCCGTCCTCGTCGACCCCGATCATGTCGACATCATAGAGCTCGGTGACGTCCTCGAAGCTGCCACCGCCGAGGTTGTGCAGCAGCCGAGCGCCGTGCAGCGAGGCGAGCTCGGGCTCGGCGGGGAATTGATAGGTGCGCAGCCACTCGTTGACGTGCGCGTCGAGCCAGCCGTCGCGGTCGAAGTCGCCGAGCGTCACGCTCTGACCCGAGTGCGGGACCGAGCTGGCCGACGCGAACCCGCGAGCCTCGCCTTGCTCGACGAACCCGAGGCTGCCGGTCTCGACCAGCTGATTTACCCACAGGTAGTGCCGCTCGCTCCCGAGCCCGGTGACCAGGAGGTCCTGATCGCCGTCGTTGTCGATGTCGCCGAACACCGACCCGTTGGTGTAGCTGCACGCCCCGAGCCCGACCTCGACCGCCACGTCGACGAAGGTCCCATCGCCCTGGTTGAGGAACAGGTGATCCGGCGCCGCGAGCCGAGTCATGAACACGTCGGGCCAGCCGTCCTCGTCGACGTCGGCCACGCTGACGCCGCCAGTGAACCACTGCGGCTCGCAGTCGATGTTGGGGCTGACCCCGCTCTGGGTCCGCTTGGGAAAGATGCAGTCGCGGTCAAAGGGGTGGGTCGAGACGTAGTGCTGGGTGTCGAGGCCCGCTACGAGGGTGACGTCGCGAAACACCGGGCAAGCTGAGTCGAGCGGGCAGTCCTGCTCGGGCGGCGGCGTGCCAGGAGAGGTGGCCTCGGGCGGATCCCAGCTGGCGCAGGTCAGCGGATCGAAGGTGTCGGGGGTCCCAGTCTCGCTGGACTCACTGTCGCTGTCGCTCGACTCGCTGGGGGTGTCGGTGCCGTCGAGCTCGA
>CBFGLP010000817.1:0-3505 GCA_965649595.1 uncultured Myxococcales bacterium
GTCGGAGAATGGGCTCTACACCGTCGAGGCCTGGCAGGTGTTCGTCGACCGGCTCGAGGACGACGGCATCTTCACGGTCTCGCGCTGGTATCACCCCAAGTCGCCGGGCGAGACGGCGCGGATGCTCGCGCTCGCGATGGAGGTGCTCTACCAGCGGGGGGTCGAGCGGCCGCAGGATCACCTGATCTTGTTGCAGGAGCGGCAGGTCGCGACCTTGCTGATGTCGCCGACGCCCTTCTCCAAGCTCGATCTAGACACCATGCAAGGCGCGTCGATCGAGCTCGGCGTGTCGATGATCGCTACACCGCGCAGGACCCCGACCCACGCGGGGCCGCTCAAGGAGATCTGGGCGGCCGAGAGCCGGGATGCGCTGTGGAAGTACACGTCGTCGCAGGACCTCGACCTGACGCCGCCGACCGACGATCGACCCTTCTTCTTCAACATGCTCAAGCCGCAGACCTGGCTGCGCGACTCGGACTCGGTCGACAAGCTCGACGTGTCGTTCCTCGGCAACCTGCAGGCGACCCAGACGCTCGTGCACGCGACGCTGGTCAGCCTGCTGCTGACCTTGGTGACGGTCGTCGGGCCGCTGCTCGCTCGTCGGCGCGAGCTCGGGGGGGCCAACCGGCGCGACCTGCTGGCGGCGACTGCCTACTTCGCGCTGATTGGGCTCGGGTTCATGTTCGTGGAGATCGGCCTGCTCTCGCGGCTCAACGTGTTCATCGGTCACCCGACGATCGCGCTCGCGCTGCTGCTCGGCGGGATCATCTTCTTCACCGGCGTCGGCAGCCTGCTCTCGGGGCGCTTGCAGGTCGAGTCGAACCGCGCGCTGGCTCGCTACTACCCGGTGATCCCCTTTGTCCTCGTGTTGATCGCGGTGCTTGCCTCGGGGCCGCTGACCGCCGCATTCGTGTCGTCGGGGATGGGGACGCGGATGGTCGTTGGTGCGATCGCTGTCGCAATCCCGGCGCTCGGGATGGGGCTCGGGTTCCCGCTCGGGCTGCGCTTGGTTCAGCGGCTGCGCGAGAAGAACGGGGGCCCGGAGCTCGGGCCTTGGCTGTGGGGGATCAACGGAGCGTGCGGCGTGTGTGCGAGCGGGCTGGCGCTCGGGTGCTCGATGGTTTGGGGCGTGCCGGTGACGCTCGCGGTCGGTGCCGGGTGCTATGCGGTGTTGATCCTGTGCACGGCGAGGCTGGGGCGGGCGGTCTGATCCACTTCGTCGAGGCTCAGCGATCCGCGTCGTCCGCCCCCGCCGGGCCCAGCCAGTGAAAATGGTTGGGCCAGACGAAGTTCAGGAACGAGAGCGTGATCGAGGGATCGAGCGCGGTGACCTCGTGAAACCACGCGACCGGGACGAACAGCGCCTGACCAGGCTCGAGCACCACGGTCAGGATCGCCTCCGGGGAGAAGACCTGGTCGAGCGGCTCGGCGAGGTAGAAGCCCGAGAGCACGACGTGCAGGGGCGCGCGAAGCCGAGGCGCGAGGCGGATCCGCTTGCGACCTTGGACCTGGACCAGCAGCACGTTGTGCGGATCGAAGTGCGGCGGGGTCACGGTGCCGGCGGGCCCGACCCAGAGCGAGACGCCGCGCGGAGGCGTGAGCGGGTGCAAGAAGGGCGGCAGCGGGGCCAGGTCAGCCCACAGCGGGAGCAAGTCGGGGTGCGCGAGCAGGCCGTTGCGCGAGACGACGTAGAAGTCGTTGCTGGGCGTAGCCTCGGCCCGAGCGACGAGCTCGGGCAGCTTCATGTGTCGCGCGCGGGTCTCGGTGTCGGCGGCGTGCGTGGCCCGGAGCCGCTCGACGTTGACCTCGACGCTCAGCTCGGGGAAGCGGCGGGCGAGCTCGGCGAGCGACCACTCTCGGACGGCGCGCATGTGCTCGACCGCGCGCGTGAGCAGCAGGGGACGCGAGCGGATCCAGTGATCGGCGAGCAGCACGTCGCGATCGATCGTCTCGCGGACGACGAGGCCGGTGTCGGGCGCGAGCTCGGCTTGCAGCTGCTGTAGCTTGGCGGCCAAGCGAGCCTCGCCGAGCCGCCGCTCGAGCCGGGCGTAGCCGGGCGAGCGCTGGATCTCGAGCACGCGGGCGCGGGCGAGCTCGGGCGGCACGCCTTGCTCGACCAGCGTGGTGATCAGGTCGTTGCGCTTGCCCGAGAAGAGCAGCTGCTCGATGACCCACAGCTCCCAGTCGAGCGCGAGGCGGAGCTCGGTCGGCAGCGGAGGTTGGGTCATGGGCGGTCGTCGCCTGCACGACGTCGACGCGCGGCGAGGCCCCCGAGTCCGAGCAAACCGAGGCCGAGCAGGAGCGCGGTCTCGTCGGTCGCGTCGGCATCGATGGCGCAGCCCTTCTTGCTCGGCTCGGCTGGCGGCGGCCCGGGCGGCGGATCGGGCGGCATCGGGATGTATTGGCCGTGACAACCCGCGCCGCAGGTCGGCGCGATCGGGAGCATCTCCTCCTCGCCGTCGGGATCGGGGCTCGGCTCGACTGCTTCGGACGCGGGCTCGGTGGCGGCCGGGTCGGTCTCGGTCGGTCCGGTCTCGACCGGTGCTTCGGCGCGCGCGATCGGGCTGGTGCCGGCCGCGAGCACGCCGACATAGACGAGCGCGGCCGTACGTGGGAGCTGCTTCCAGGACTCGTCCACGGCCACGACGCTATCACGCCCGGGCGATCCGCTGGCAGACTCGCGCTCGATGACCGAAGTGCACGTCCAGACCGAGTCCGCAGCCCCGCTGGCCACGATCGTGCTCGACCGCCCCGACGCTCGCAACGCCTACAGCGAGGCGATGTGCGAGCAGCTCGTGCAGGCCTTCGATGCGCTCGACCACGACCCGGAGATCCGCTGTGTGATTCTGACCGGCCGTGGCAAGGCGTTTCACTCTGGCGGTGACGTCAAGGCGATGAAGGCTCGCTCGGGCATGTTCGCGGGTGACCCCGCCGAGCTGCGCGAGCGCTACATGGATGGGATCCAAAAGGTCGTGCGGCGGATCGCCGAGTTTCGCAAGCCTCTGATCGCGGCGATCAATGGGCCGGCGATCGGGGCCGGCCTCGATCTCGCGTGCATGTGCGACATCCGTATCGCGGGCAAGAGCGCGAAGCTGGGCTCGACGTTCGTGGCGGTCGGCTTGGTGCCTGGTGATGGTGGCGCGTTGTTTCTGGCCCGCACGATCGGCTTTCCTCGCGCGCTCGAGCTGATGCTGACGGCGCGGGTGCTCGACGCCGACGAGGCGCACCGGATCGGGCTCGTCCACGAGGTCGTCGACGACGAGCAGCTGCTCGCCACGGCGGCCGAGCGGGCTCGTGTTATCGCCAGGCATCCGCCGCTGGCCGTGCAGCTGACCAAGCGTGCGGCGTACCGCAGCTGGAACGCCGAGCTTGCCGCTGCGCTCGAGCTCGCGGCCACGTACCAGGGCATCGCGCAGAACCACCCCGATCACCTCCGGGCGCTCGGTATGGGGTGAAGGAGTCCCGAAGCGGTGCATCCCGTCATTCCGGTGACGGCGTTTTGAGG
>CBFGLP010000818.1:0-2280 GCA_965649595.1 uncultured Myxococcales bacterium
TCCCCTCCTCGGCTTTGCCGAGGAGGGGGAGGGACGGCGACGTCCCTCCATCAAAACCAGATATCGTCGTATTCGGTCGAGTTGGCCGGAGGCCAACCCTCGACCGGACACGAGGATTAGTCCAGCTCGCAGCCGCAGCCGCAGTCGTCTGCGAAGTAGTGGCTCCCCTCGGCGCACACGAACTTGATCACGGCGCACTCCTCGGGGCTCTCGCCCACGTACGAGCGCGTGGGATCGGAGTAATCGCAGGTCGGATCCTGCTTACCCCGGGGCTTGACGCACATTCCGGGGCAGTCGGCACCGCCATTATCGGGATCGCAGCTATCCGCAGGGTCGTCGACACAAACCAGGTCGTCGGGGCACGGGAACCCGCCGAAGCCACCGCAGGGGATCTTATCCTTGGCCCGCATTTCGACGACAGTTGGCTCGCCCCCCGTCTCGACCTCGCAGCCAGCGAGAGACCCGACGAAACCCAACGCGAGAATGATCGTAGTGAACGTCCGCATCGGCGGCTTGATTAGCACCGCCAAAGTGTCGCATCCAGATCCTCCATTAATGGGCGCGCTCACGCGCGCTCCGAAATTGAGCGAGGGCCCAGAGGCACTACCGTGGATTCACCCTGCCGCTCGGCTGGGCCATTCCAATCATGCGTATGGCCATTCAATTGGCCACCAGCGTCAACGGGCCCAATTCGAACGTTCGCGGCGAGCTGGAGGCCACTTCAGAGGATTGGCTCGCTGCCTCGCTGACCCGCTCGCGGGCCAGCTCGATACGCATGCTGGGCCGCTCGCCCGGAAGAATGTGCAGGTTGTCGGGCAGCAGCTCTCGCAGTGGTCCCAAGGCCAGGGACAAATCGCCAGTGGTGACCAGCTCTACACGCTCGATACCCAAATACCCGCCTGGGTGTTTCAAGAGTCCAGGCGGGTAGCCGAGTGACTTTGGTCGGGTGTCGATCTCCGTGTCGAATACGAAGATCAGCGGCCAACCGAGAGCATCGCTCAGCCGCGCAATCGCGATCGACCCGAGCGCCGTGCCGACGAGCACGTAGTCCCAAAACAGCTGGGCGCGCAGCTGCGGGTCCAAGCGTCCACGCAGGCAGATCCCGAACGGGTTGGCCCCCTGCGCCCGACCGTCGGCTCGTCGATCGAGGCGCAGCGGGTTGGCTTCGGCCTCGCGGCGATCGGCGAGCCACAAGAACTCGAGGCTCTGCTCGGGGAACAGCGCCAGCTTGTTCGCCGTGCCCTGGCCCGCGTGCACGCGCCCGAACTCGACGGTCAGGCCCCACGCCCGCAGAGCCGCGAGCTGAGCCGAGTCGGCGAAGTCCGGCTCGACGAACACGAATAGGTGATCGATCTCGAGGCTCACGGGCAGGAGGTTACGCTGGCCGACGCGCCTACACCATCCACGTCGGCGCTCCAGGTGGGCGCTCTAGGTGGGCGGAACCTGCTGCGAGATCGGGCGCGGGTCGTACTTGGTCAGGTTGGTCAAGATCACGACTCCATAGTCGCGACCCGGCCACATCCGCACCTCGGGCCGATAGCCGCCGCCCTTGCCCATATGGTTGTAGTAGCGCTCGCCCGCGATGGTGTCGGTGTGCCAGCCGAGCGCGTGCGAGAGGATCTCGCCGTGGTCGTCGCGCTGGACCTCGCGCATCAACGCGATCGAAGCGGGCGAGAGGATCCGGCGGCCCTGCCAGGCACCATCACCGAGGTGCGCGGCCACGAAGCGCCCGAGGTCCTCGGCGGTCCCGATCAACCCGCCGTAGGCCATCCCGTCGACGTGAAAGAGCACGGTCGTCTCCCAGTCCCCGAATGGCTCGCCGAACACCTCCGGGTTGGCGACCCGCTTCGCGATCCGGGTGAAGAGCTCGCCCTTGCGGCTGTGCCCGACCGCGGCGTCGTCGAGCAAGGGCTGCCAAGAGAAGCCCGTGCGCTCCATCTGGAGCACCGCGAGGATCTCTTGCTGGACGTAGGTCTCGTAGTCGCGTCCGTCGACGACCTCGATCACGCGCCCGAGGGCCAGGTAGCCGAGGTTCGAGTAGCGCTCCCCGCCGCCGGGTCGATAGCGGAGCCGCCGGCCGTGGGCTTCGAGTAGCTCGGCGAGCAGCTGGGCGGTCGAGGGGCCGTCTTGCTGCCAAGGCCGCGCGTGGGCATAGACCGAGGGGTTGCCGAGGCCCGAGCTGTGGCGCAGCAGATCGCGGATCGTCACCGGGCGGTCGTCCGGCTCGTCGACGGCGAATTCCTGCCCGAGGACATCGTGCACGGGGGCGTCGATGTCGAG
>CBFGLP010000819.1:0-5165 GCA_965649595.1 uncultured Myxococcales bacterium
GCCGAGGCCGATCGTGCCTTCACCGGTACCACCACCGCCGCGACCGGTGCCGACCAGGCCGAGGCCGCCGACGCCGTAGGCCTCACCGACCTCGGTTCCCGTCAGACCGCCCCACACGTCCTCGTCGTCGTTGCCGACCGCGAACGCGCCACCGTAAGGCGAGGCCAGGAAGTGCCCGCCCTGCTGCTGCATCACGCCGAGAATACCGGCGCTGCGAGCTGCCATGTCGGGATCGAAGTTGCGGGCCATCTGCGGGATCGCGTTGGCCGGACCCTTCATGGCGTAGAGGCCCGACTTCGACTTGCTCGAGGGCTTGCCCATCTTGCCCTCTTCACCCTTGTGACGCTGGCCGGTGCCGCCCGCCTCGTCGTCGGAGACGACGTTCTCCTCCTCGGGCGGAGGCTCCTCTTCCTTGGTCTCGTCGGGCTGGTGCATGTAGCGGGCGTAGGCCGGCTCGCCACTGCCGTCTTCCATCGTGATGCCCAGCACGTCGTCGGGGATGCTGCGCATCAGGAAGTAGAAGGTCAGCGCGATCACGGCAGTGCCGCCGACGTACCCCCAGAAGCCCCAGTCGGTCTGCGCACGCCCGGCAACGATCGCGCCGGGGTTCACCGTGTTGATGTGGAAGGTGACGCTGTCGTAGGTCACCTTGCCCTGCACCCCACGCGGCAGCGGGAAGCTGTAGTGCGAGCCCGTCGAGCTGGCGCGACCGGAGGAGACCAGCTCCTTGAGGTCGAGCGTCTGGCCGTCGAGGGTCACCTCACCCTGCATGTTCTGGGTGAAGTTCAGCGAGAACTCGCCGCCGCTCGAGCGGACCAGCGGGAACGCGACCGGATCGGGCAGGCCCTGGGGCGGAACGTGGAAGACCGCGTCGTGGCCCTCGCCGATCGTGTAGTTGGCGACGACCCTCTCGCCGAGACGCATCGCGCCGGCGACGAAGGGGATCAGACCGAGCAGCGCGAGGCCGAGGCCGAGGCCACCAGTCTCCGCACCCGGCTTGGGCGGCAGCTCCTTTTGGCTCTGCTGAGCCTTGCGCAGCTCGGCCGAGTAGGTCTGCCAGTCCTGCGTGACCTCGTAGCCGAACAGGCCCAGACCACCGAGCATCATCAGGCCGCCGAACGCGATGAGCACCGGCGCCATCGTCTTGCGCGACTTGACCTGACCGACGTGCACGACGTCGAGGGCCGTGCGGCCGTACATCGCTACGACCTCGGCGACCTGTCGGCCATCTTGGACCTCCACCGCACCGACATCGACCTGAACCGGCGGCGCAAACACGGCCGCGGCCACCGGCGCCGACGCTGCCATCGGCATGCCGGGCGAAGCAGTCAGCGGCTGAGCGACGGGAGCTTGGACCTGCGCGACCGCGTCCGCGATCTGCACGACCTCGATCCGGTAGGGGCCGAACGCGAGCACGTCGCCCTGGCTGACCGAAGCGTTCTTGTCGATGGGCGACCCGTTGAGGATCGTGCCCGTCGAGCTACCCAGGTCGATCACCCGCACATCGCTGCCGGAGACCTCGATGACGGCGTGCATGCGCGCGACCGCCTCGTCGTCGAGGCAAAGGTGGCTGCTCTTGAGCTTGCCGATCTTGATGACGTCTTGCGTGAGCGTCTTCGACTCGACGAGCTCGTCACCGCGGTAGATTTTCAACGACAGGGTCTTGGTCGACATCGGTCCTCGGTCCTCGCCCGTCTGGGGTTTGCCGCGCGCAGCGTGCTGTCGGCGCTGGCGGGAGGCGGTCGCTTCGGGCGGGCGACTTGACAGCGAAGGGTGGGAGCAGTTCCTGGCGGTCTAGACTTTCGCACTCGAACCGGCCGCCACCGGCGTGAGGCATCGCACTACTGGAGTCTCGGCTTCCGACATACGGCTGGCTCGGATTCGACCCGAGCGCCCGGACGAAGGGCCGACCATGTCGGCCGGCCCTCTGCCGTCAGATGTCGTTGGCCATCTTGATCATCTCGGGGATGAAGTGCGGCCGGATGGTGATCAGGCTGGCGTGCTTGCTGCGGCCCCGAGAGGACAGGTTGGCGCCTTCGGGCGAGAGCACCTCGCCGTCGACGTCGTCATCCTCGAAGTCGTACACGGTCACATCCCCTTGCTTGCCGGACAGGGCGGCCGCGTCGGCGTCACCCTCTGGTGCGGCGAAGCTGGTGGACGACACGGTGGCCGCGAACACGAAGGCGGACAGGACGATCATGCGCTTGAACATCGTCGGGACTCCTGGAGTGGTTCGGCGCCCTGGCCCGCGCGGGCCACTGGTTGAGCGGATCGAACCTGAGCACGCCCGGCACCAGGCCAGGGTCTCTCGTGTCGGCATCTTAGCGGTGCCAGGAATGTGTGTAAACCTTGGCGTGGGGGGGTCGGTGTGACGATCCGGTGGGCTTGAAGACGCTTCCGAGCTCATGACCGTGAGGCAAGAGCGCGATCCCGGACGCGCCCTGGTGGTGAGGGCGGATCCGACGGGGATCGCGGCGTAGATCGCAGGATCATGGGATGCTCCCGCGAGCTCCCACGAAGGCGTTCGTTCAGCGTGGTCTGACGGCTCTCGCGCGGGGCCGCGAGCCTCACTCCTCCTCGGCGATTCGAGCTCGCTCGCGGGCAGCCTGCTGCTCGGCCTCGCGCTCGGCCCGACGCTTCGCAGCCTCCGCTTCGGCTTCGCGCTCTTCGACCTCGCTCGGGCTCGGCTGACCTGCCGCCGCGGCCTCGCGCTCGCGTCGGAGCAAGTCCTCTCGCCGCCGCTTCTCTTTCAGCGCCGCCTCCTCCGCCCAGCGCTGCGCCCGTTCTTCGATGATCTCGAGCTCGCGGAACGCCGCGATCGCCTCGTCGATGATCTGCACACGGGCCTTGGCGTCCGCGACCGCGTCGGCGTACTCGCGCTGGTCCTTCGCTAGATCGATGAATTTGCCGTAGTGACGCTTGGCGACCTCGTAGTAGCGCTCGATCGTCGGCTGCTCGATGTCGTCCTGGCCACTGAGGTGCTCTTGATTGAGGATGCCGAGGTTGTACCAGGGGCGCGGATCATCGGGCGCGAGCGAGGCCGCCTCGGCGTACCAATGCTCGGCGTCCGCGAACTTCCGAAGCCCCCGCTTGGCGACTCCGAGGCCGATGTAGACCTCGACGTCACGCTCGACCTCGTCGACCTCGAGCGCGGCCTCGAATGCAGCCTCTGCGGCATCGTAATCGCGGAATCGGATCGCGATGAAACCAATGTTGCGGTTCGCGTCGGCGTGACGCGGATCGATCGCCACGGCGTTTTGAAACGCCCGCAATGCGTCGACTTGATTGTCGTCCTGCATGAACAGCAGGCCGCGCAAATTCCAGATGTCGGCGCTCTGCTGGTTTTCCTTCTCGAGCACGCGCAGCGCCTGGGTCACGACCAAGTCGGCGAGCAGCAGATAGGACCGGTCCTCGAGTCGGCCGCGATCGTAGTAGAGGCGGGCGAGGTTTTCGTAGGCGGCGCGATTGCTGGTATCGACGGCGAGGACGTTCTGAATCTGCTTCTCGGCGACCCCGAAGTCCTGGGCCTCGACCGTATCGGTGTAGCGGTCACGATGTGCGGCTGCGAGGTTGTTGCGGGCCCAAAATGCCCGCTTTTCGTCGGCTTCGACCGCGCGCTCGAACAGCTCGAGCGCGCGCTTCGTGTCGCCCTGCTTCCAGGCGATCACCCCGAGGTTGTTGAACGCGAGGTGGAAATTGGCCTCGGCGAGCTCCTGATAGATCTCGAGCGCCTTGTCGAGCTCTCCGCACTCTTCCCAGACCGCTCCAACGTTGAAGCGCGCGACCAGCATCGAGCTCGGGCTGCTCGAATAGACCTCATCGAAGCGCTCCGCGATCGCCTGGCATTCTGCCGGTGACATGCCGTCTTGCTTGGCCTGGGCGAACGCAGCAAACGCCTCGCCGAAGCGCGCTCGAGCTCGCTCGTCGGGGAGCTCGGCGGGGGCATCAACTGGCTCGGGCACGTTGGGCTGGGAGTCATTGCTGCGCAGCGGGCCACAACCGATCATGAGCGCGAAGGTGATTGCGACGGTGGAGCGATGGATCGTTTTCATGCTCGCGCAGAACGACCGGGCTCTCGATTCGGCGCGAGCCCCCGAGCGCTCCGGCGATCCCACGCTCGACCGAGGACAACAAAAACGCAGAGGGCGGCTCCGGAGACCGGGCCGCCCTCTTTAGCGTTTGGATCGATGGATTACTCCTCGAGCGGCTTGCCCTCGGAATTCTCCTCTTCCTTCTTCTTGGCCTCTTCGGCGGCCTTCTCGGCGTCGCGCTCGGCCTTGGCCTTGGCGGCCTCCTCGGCGGCCTTTTGGTCCTCGATCTCGGTCGGGCTCGGACCACCGGCAGCGGCGGCTTGCTGCTCCATCTCGAGCAGCTTCTTGCGCCGCTCTTGCTCGGCCTTCTCTGCCTCGGCCTGCAGACGCTTGGCCTCGGCCTCGAGCTTCTCCATCACGCGGAAGGTCTGGATCGCGTCATCGATGATGATCTGGCGATCCTTGGCGTCCTGGACGGCGACGGCGTACTTCTTGTCGCCTTCGGCCATCTTGACGAACTTGCCGTAGTGCTCCTTCGCGGTGTTGTAGAACTTCTCGATCGCGGCTTGATCGATGTCGTCCTGACCGATCAGGTGGTCCTGGTTGAGGATGCCCAGGTTGTACCAGGGACGGGGGTCCTTCTTATCGACCTCCATCGCCTTGCGGTACCACTCCTCGGCCTCCTTGAACTTCTTGAGGCCGCGCTTGGCCACGCCCATCGCGATGTAGACCTCGACGTCACGCTTGACCGCGTCGGACTTGAGCGCGGTGTCGAACGCCGCCTCGGCGGTCTTGTAGTCGCGGAAGCGGATCGCGATGAAGCCGATGTTGCGGTTGGCGTCGGCGTGGTTCTTGTCGATCTCGACGGCCTGCTTGAACGCCTTGAGCGCGTCGACCTGGTTGTTGTCCTGCATGTAGAGCAGGCCCTTGAGGTTCCAGATGTCGGCGCTCTGCTGGTTCTCCTTCTCGAGCACGCGCAGCGCCTGGGTCACGACCAGGTTGGCGAGCACGAGGTAGGACTGGTCCTTGAGCCGGCCGCGGTCGTAGTAGAGCCGGGCGAGGTTCTCGTAGGCCGCCTTGTTGCTGGTGTCGACGGCGAGGACGTTCTGGATCTGCTTCTCGGCGACGTTGAAG
>CBFGLP010000820.1:0-2188 GCA_965649595.1 uncultured Myxococcales bacterium
GATCTGGAACTGCATCTTGTCGCCGGGGATGGGCTCCCAATTGCTCGGATTGCCGCGCAGCCGGATCTCGGCGTCGTAGATGACGATGTCACCGTAGCGAAACTCCTTGATCGGGTGGTAGGGGGTAGGATCGACGTCCAACCCCATGTCCTGCAGATCCTCGTTGATCTGCCCGTTGTTCCACTCCCAGATCAGCTGATCCCAGACGGCATCGGTGATCTCCAGCTCGTATGTAGGCAGCAGATCCTGAGCGTAGATGGCATGGCAGCCCTCCTCATCGGGCGGCGGGATCTGGTCATTGGGGTCGGGCTCGGTGCCCATGTCGGACATCGGCTCATCGTCGGTCGTCGATTCCGACGTGTCCGACGAATCGACCGAGTCATCAGACTCTGCCGATTCCGATGACCCCGTCGAGTCCGCCGAGTCCGATGATTCAGATCCGTCCGACGTGGTCATGGAATCCGAATCCGCAGATTCTCCCACATCATCCGCCGAATCCGACTGAATCTCGTCCGCCCCGCAGGCCAGAACCGAGCAGCATGACAACATCACCAGGCACCGACCCACCAGCGATTGCATCTCCATCCGTCTACCTTCCTCTTTCGATCAGAGCGGTCGTCGGCAGCTTGATCTCGGTCGCCGGGAATAGCAAGTGTTTTTCGCGTATCTTCGCGTGCACGCCTTAGTGTGCTGTCACGCGCGCCTTCGCTGCCCCGCTTCGCCCCAACGCCCTATATACAAAACCTGAAAGGCCGTGGTGCAATATCGCATTGCACCACGGCCTTTCAGGTTCGACCGGTTAGCCGGTCAAGTCGTTTCCCAGGTCACGGTCCCTCGATTCGGCTCGGGAATACTCGCCATTCGCGCCTCGATGCGATGGCGACCGACACCACGAGGCGCTCGATAGGTAATCGCCAGGCTGCCCTTCTTGACGCGCTTCTCCTCGCCGACGATCGAGCAGCCAAGCCCGCGCAGCAGCGCGCCGTAGGCCTCGGAGGCGCGATCGAAGCCGTCCTTCTCCAGCCCTTGGATCACGATTCTCTCGACCGTCTGGCGCTCTAGCGCGAGGATGAGGATCCAGGCGAACAAAGTGGCGAGCAGCGCGACCCCGAACAGCTCGAGCCCACATGACAGACCGACGACGGTCACCAGGATCACCCTACCAGTGTCCTTGGCCTGACCGACGTCGGTGCGAAAGCGCATCAAACCGCCGATACCGAACACGACCAGCGCCATGCTCGGCTGGATCTTCACGATGATCGCAATGAGCGCCCCGATCATCGAATAGAAGATGAAGGTCTTGGGCTGCTCGATCTCCTCCAGCGTCGACGCCTTGCTGCGCGTGGCTGGATGGAAGGCGATCAGCGCGGCGAGCACGATCGCTATTACCAGCACGATCGCCATCTCGCCGACCACCGCGGCGTCGACGAAGGCCGGCCAGCCGAGCGCAGGCTCGGCCAGAGTTAGAGTGATTTCGTCGGTTCCGAGATCGGCGGGGGAGCTCATGGCGGAGACCGCCAGCGTACTACGGCAACACGCAGTAGCCCTCGATGTCGGGGATACCGCCGTTCTGCCAGCAGTACAACCAATTGACCAAGAACGTGTGGCGGCTGTCGATGTAGTCGTGCAGCGCCTCGACCTTGGCGTAATAGAGGTTGTCGCTATAGGGTTTGTTCTCGTCCGCCATCACCGCCTCCTCGATCTGGTCGGTCCACTCGTCGATCAGATCGTGGAGCTCGTCGGGCTCGTAGTTGTCGTCGACGATGTCATCGATTTGCTCGATGTAATAATTGCGCCAGTAGGGATCGGTGAGCGCGAGATCGTAGAAGGGCCGGCCATGCGAGGTCGGCTTCTCCCACACGATCGGATCCGGGTTCTCCGGATACAAGCCGTCCCACGGATCGACGAACCGCTCGAAGGTGTTGTCGAGGTCCCAGGGCAGCATCAAGAACTTCCCTTCGGTCGGATCATCGTAGAGATAGAAGTTCCAGCCGCCCGCCCACATCCCGTCCGAGTTGGGCAGCACCGCCTCGGCCGCGAACACCCGCAGCGCTTGCTTGAGCTTGAGGTAGTCCTCGAGCTCGTCGACCGTGTCGGACGCCTTGAGCTTCTCGAGCCGCTGGGGCGTCGCGGTGTCCAGGTTGGTCTTGAGCTGCCAGTTGGTCCGCTTCCACAGATCGCCGGTCGG
>CBFGLP010000821.1:0-1565 GCA_965649595.1 uncultured Myxococcales bacterium
CTCGGGCTCCGGTTCGGGCTCGGGCTCCGGTTCGCGGATCTCGAACTCCACGAGGTCGATCTGCGGCTCCTCGGGCTCCGGCGGCTCGACCGACAGGTACCCCAGCACCACTGCGAGCAGGGCGTGGAGCCCGAGCGAGCCGAACGCTCCGGTGCCGGATCGAGAGAGAAAGCTGCCGCCGAGGCGCATCGCAGATCTCGCTCAGCTCGGCGCAGGGGTGGCCTTGGGCTTCTCCGTGGCGATCGCGTACTTCTTGACGCCGGCCTCCCGCAGCAGGTCGACGAGGTGGATCATCGACTTGACCTGGGCCTCCTCGTCGCACTGGATGACGCCCTGGAGGTCACGGCCCTCGGCGAGCTTGCGCGTGATCGCTTCCTTGATCGCGGCGTCGCCTTCGACCGGCTTGTGGTCGACCTCGAGCTTGCCGTCCTTCGCGCACGTCAGCAGGATGTGGTGCTGCTTGGGCTCGAGCTTCTGGCCGGTCTGCGCGTCGGGCTTGTCGATCGCCAGCGCCTCGGACTCCTGGATCTTCGTGGTCGTGACCATGAAGATGATCAGCAGCACGAGCATGACGTCGACCAGCGGGGTGACGTTGATGCTGTTGATGCCCTCTTCGTCGTCCTGGTTGGTGTCGGCGGCCACGGCGTGGATCCCCTTGCGCAGGCCCGCGGCTCAGTGCGCGGCGTCCTGGTTGCCCGAGCTCGACAGCGACAGCACCATGTTGGTGAGCGCGTCGGCCTCGCCGAGCAGCGCCTTGACGCGGCGCTGGAAGAAGTTGAAGGCGATGACGGCCGGGATGGCGACGATGAGGCCGACGGCGGTGGCGACCAGCGCCTCGTAGATGCCGGCCATGACCGCGTTCGAGTACTCGGCGCTGCCCATGACGCCCGAGCGCTCGATGGCGCGGAAGGTCTCGATGATGCCGAGCACCGTGCCGAGGAGGCCGATGAACGGCGAGTTCGAGCCGACGGTGCCGAGGAAGTTGAGGTTGCGCTCGAGCCGGAGCTTCTCGCCGGGGCGCAGCGCGGCCATGATCGCGGCCATCGAGCCGGGGCCGCGCTGGCTGGTCTCCAGCATCTGCGCGGCGATCCGCGCCCCGGGGCTGGTGGCGCCGCGCAGGAGCTCCTGGGCCTTGGCGAGGTCGCGGTCGGCCAGCGCGGCATGCAGCGCCCGGACCAGCGCCGAGTCGCGCCCCTGGACGCCCGAGTAGAAGATCAGGCGCTCGATCATCACGGCCACGCTCACGACGGAGAGCCCGACGAGGATCCAGAGGATCCACTCCGAGCCGACCGCCGAGAGCTCGAGGAATTTTTCCGAGAGCTTCATTGGTGGGCCCGCGAACCGTAGCCCAGCCGGCGCGAAACGGCCAGTGTTCGCCGGCGACGCGGGCGCACGGCGGCTCAGGCGGGGCGCTGAAGCTCGCGCAGGAGGGCCGTCGCGTAGCTTCCGGAGGGCAGCTCGAAGCTGAGGGAGACCCCGGGGCCGAAGTCGTCGTGCACGGCTTCCATGTCGACCGCGAGCGGCGCGATCTGCAGCGGCCGCCGCGTCCCCTCGAGGGTGTGACC
>CBFGLP010000822.1:0-2290 GCA_965649595.1 uncultured Myxococcales bacterium
ACCCGGACGCCGCGGGGCCCGTAGTCGTCGGCGATGTCCTTGGCGGCTCCGACCAGGCCGGGTCGAAGACCGTTGGAGATGCCGAGGCCGGGCACCGGGCCTCTGGCCGAGGTGGAGAGCACCAGCCCGATCGCACCGCCCTCGGGCAGCGCTTGCATGAGCCGGCCACGGGCGGCGACGAGCCTGCACGCGTCTTCGAGTGAGAAGACGCCGGCGACGTGAGCCGCCGCCAGCTCGCCGATCGAGTGGCCGAGCAGCACGTCCGGCACGACCCCCCACGACTCCAGCAGCCGAAACAGCGCCACCTCCAGCGCGAACAGGGCCGGCTGCGTGAACGCGGTCTGATCGAGCAGGCGGGCGTCGTCACCATGCACGACCTCCCGCAAGGGTCGGTCCAGCTGGGGATCGAAGTGCCTGCAGATCTCGTCGAACGCCGCGCGGAAGACCGGATACGCGTCGAGCAGCTCGCTGCCCATCCCGAGCCGCTGCGAGCCTTGACCGGTGAACAGCATCGCCAACTTGACGCCGCTGCCCGCCACGCCGCTCACGCTCGAGCTCACCGGGGTTGCTTGCTCGATCGCCTCGAGCCGCTCGACCAGCTCCGCGATCGACCCGACCGCCAACGCCGTCCGATGCTCGAGCTGGGTGCGGTGATTCGCCAGCGTATGCGCCACATCGATCAGCGCCTCGTCGTGCCCGACCAGCTGCGCGCGGAGCCGCTGCGCGAGCGCCCGCTTGGCCGCCTCGCTCTTCCCGGACAACAGCACCGGGACGTGAGCAGGTACCGGCGGCGCTCCCCGCCTCGGCTTGACCGGGGCCTGCCGCGGCTCTTCCAGGATCACGTGCGCGTTGGTGCCCGAGATCCCGAACGACGACACCGCGGCCCGTCGCGGTCGCCCATCCACCTCCCACGCGGTCGGCTCGCTCAGCAGCCGAACCGTCCCCTCCGACCAGTCCACGTGCGGCGAGGGCTCGTCCACGTGCAGCGTCCGCGGCAGCGTCCGGTGCTGCATCGCCAGCACCATCTTCATGACGCCGGCCACCCCAGCCGCCGCCTGGGCGTGCCCGATGTTCGACTTGACCGAGCCCAAGCGCAGCGGTTGGTCGGGCGTATGCGCGCGACCGTAAGTCGCCAATATCGCCTGGGCCTCGATCGGATCACCCAAGCGTGTCCCGGTTCCATGCGCCTCGACGACGTCGACTTCGCCCGGCTCGACTCGCCCGGCTTCGAGCGCCGCTCGGATCACCCGCTGCTGCGCAGGGCCATTCGGCGCCGTCAGGCCCTGGCTCCGACCATCCTGGTTGAGCGCC
This sequence comes from uncultured Myxococcales bacterium, assembly GCA_965649595.1. Taxonomy (GTDB): domain Bacteria; phylum Myxococcota_A; class Polyangia; order Nannocystales; family Nannocystaceae; genus Plesiocystis. The sequence goes on from CBFGLP010000822.1 coordinate 1,312, forward strand.
GAGCCGCGCACGATCGCCAAGATCGGGTGGCCCTTCGCCTGTGCGTCGGACAAGCGCTCGAGCAATAGAATGCCCGCGCCCTCACCCCACCCAACGCCGTCGGCCGCGGCCGCGAATGCCTTGCAGCGACCGTTGCGAGCCAACCCGTGCTGCAGGCTGAATTCGACGAACACCGTCGGCGTCGCCATGATGGTGGCCCCGCCGGCGAGCGCCAAGTTGCACTCGCGGTTCCGCAGCGCCTGAGCGGCGAGGTGCAGCGCCGTGAGTGACGAGCTGCACGCGGTATCGACCGTAATCGCCGGACCCTCGAGGCCTAGGGTGTAGGAAATGCGTCCGGAGGCGACGGACGGCGAGCTCCCGATCGCGACGTAACCATCGAGGACCTCGGGCGTCGCGTACAGCCGCGAGCCGTAGTCGCTGTACATGATTCCGACGAACACGCCGGTCGCCGAGCCTCGCAAGGACCCCGGAGCGATACCGGCTCGCTCGAACGCCTCCCAAGAGATCTCGAGCAGCAGCCGTTGCTGAGGATCGATCGACAGCGCCTCGCGGGGGCTGATCCCAAATGGCGCTGGGTCGAAGTCGCCAGCGTCGTGCAGGAATCCGCCCTCGCCGGTCATCGATTTACCCGACGAGCCATCTGCGGCGGGATCGTAGAGGTCGGCCGGCCAACCACGATCGGTCGGGAGCGGAGAAATGACGTCCCGACCTTCGGCGAGCACCTGCCAGAACGCCTCGGGGCTGTCGATGCCGCCCGGATAGCGGCAGGCCATCGCGATGATCGCAATCGGCTCATCGAGCTCGACCTCGCGCGGCTTGGCCTCGACGCTGACCGGCTCGAGCGCCTCGATGTCGCCGACCAATTGCTCGACCAGCATGCGCGACAGCGCCTGCGCGCTCGGGTAATCGAACAGCAAGGTCGCGGGCAGCCGCAGGCTGGTCACCGTCTGCAAGCGGTTGCGCAGCTCGACCGCCATCA
>CBFGLP010000823.1:0-3394 GCA_965649595.1 uncultured Myxococcales bacterium
GGGACCACGACACGTCCGAGCAGCAGAGCTGGTTGAACTCGGCGATCGCGGCCAGCGACGCGCCGTGGAAGATCGCTCTGGGTCACCACCCCTACCGGTCGAACGGCGAGCACGGCAACGCGGGCAACTACGAGGGGTTCCCGTTCCCGCCGCAGCTCGCTGGCACCACCGTCAAAGAGGTGCTCGACGAGTCGGTCTGCGGCAAGACCGACCTCTACCTCGCCGGTCACGACCACAACCGCCAGTGGATCCAGCCGACTTGCCAGGGCACCAACCTGATCGTGTCCGGTGCCGCGTGCAAGACGACCGAGTTCGTCTATCACGGCGGCGGCAACGAGGTGTTCTGGGAGAACGACACCACGCCTGGCTTCTTGCTGCTGCAGCTCTCGGGCGACACGCTGCACACCGAGTTCTACGATCAGGACGGCAACCTCGAGTACGAGCGCGACATCGTGAAGTGAGCGAGCGGGGCCGGCTCGGTCAGCCTCGTAGGGCTGACCGAGCCGACGTAGGACCGCTCAGGGACAACCGGGGACTTGGTCCGCGATGCCGAGCTGCTCGGCTTCTTGGCAGGTCTCGACCGCCGAGACGGGCAGGTAGCGAAGGTCGACGATGTCGTCCGCTTCGATCTCGACCACGAAGGTCGGACGGGTGGGACGGGCGACGCCGCCATTTCCGTCGGTCCGCCAGGGCTCGAAGAGGGCGCGCTCGACCTGCTCGAAGTCGAGGCGAAGCTCGACTTCGTTGGCTCCCGCGCTGACGAGCAGCACCGTGTCGGGTCCGGTGTTGGGGCTCGGACCCACGTACTCGGCCCACTCCGGAATGATCTCGTAGCTCGGCCTGCGCGTGTCGGGGCGACCGTGCTCGGGCGTCATGATCACTCCATCGAGCGCGAGTCGCAGACCGGCCGCCCGCTCGATCGTGAGCGGAGCGGTGCTCTGGGCGTCGTGGCACGAGCGTGGACGCAGCTGGATGGGCGCGCCTGTCTCGTTGACCACGACGAGCCGTCCGTGGTCCATGTGGAAGCGATCGCCCAGCTCGATCGGGATGATGTAGCTCTTCGCGCAGGCGAGCGGCGACGCAGCCACGGCGAGCAGGCAGATGGTCGTAGCCCAGCGTTGGAGCGTCACGCTGCATCCCCCCGGACGAGCTCGCGCGCCTCGGCGAGCACCTCGTCATCGCTCTCGCCGCTGCGCTCCTCGGCCGCGTCGGCGCCGTCGCTGTCGGCCGCGTCGACGTTCCACGCCTGATCGTTGGCCAGCGAATTCACGAGATCCAGCACGCGCGTCTCGGCGACGAGCATGCGGTGCTTGGCGTGATGGATCGTCATCACCGGCAGCGAGGCGTCGAGGATCGCCGACCAAGCTGGGACCACGCCGTCGTGCGCGTTACCGGAGTGAACGTCGATGGCACGACTCTCGGTCAGCTTCCTCCAGACTCGCCCGAGCGTGAACTCGTACTCGGTCTCGACCGACGGATTGCCGCGGAGCTCGACGTGCTCGATGGCTTGGCCCCGCGGCCCTTGCACGCCACGCACACAGAAGAAGCGCTCGCGCGCGTAGCCTCGCAGCGGCTGCGCCAGCGCTTGGGCCTCGCGCTCGTGGAGCTGGCGATGGATCTTGTAGTAGTGGCGCAGCCACAGCGGCAGCTGGTCTGGATCGGCGAGGAAGTGGACCTCGCGATTGTCCTCGTCGCGGACCGGGAACTGGTCGAGGCCGAGCCGTGCTCGCAGCGAAGGCTCGGCGAGCGCGGGTGAGGGCGTGAGCGCGTAGAGGCCCGGCATCGACGCGACCAACGATCGCCACTTTCGTACCGCGGACATCCACGCCGCGGAGTCGTTCGGCTCGTCTTCGCGCGCGCGCATGGTGAACATCGCCAGGAACTCGACGCTGGCGAGCCGGTGCTTGGCGCTCGAGATCCCACAATAGTAGCGATTGAGGTGGTCTTGCGTGCCGAAGAAGGGGGATCCGGCGGTGACCACGAAGCGATAGCGAGCCCGGCTGTAGCGAGCCTGAGCGTCGTCGTTGGCCGCACAGAGATTGACGAACGACTTGGCGACCAGGCCACCTTGGCTGTGCGCGAGCAGGCCAACCGGCAGCGGTGAGCGCTTGCCAGCCGCGTCCGCCTCGTCTTCGAGATAGTCGAGGAACCGGTTGAGGTAATCTGCCGCCGTGCTGGCGAACTTGCGCCAATCGAAGCCGAGCGCGACGTAGTTGATGTTTCGGGCGGCGAACCCCGCGGCGACCTGGGGGTAGGGGTTCGCAATCTTGCCCTTCAACTCTCCGGTCGCGATGCACAGCCGACGTTGCTGCTCGATGCCGTTCTCGTCGAGCTTGAGCAGCAAGGGATCGCTCTTGAAGATCATTCGATCGATCTCCTTGAGCTCGATCCAAACCGGCCGGACTCGCGGCGGCTTGGTCCACGGCTGTGGGATCGACTCGAACGAGTCGTCGGTGACCGAGATCTCCGAGCCCATGCCGCCGGGCAGCACCACGACGGTTGGCCACTCCGGGTTGTATTCTTTGTTGATGAATTGCCGGGCGCGAGCTCGCAACCACGCACGCGTGAGCTCGTCGACCGCTTTGCGGTACGATGGATCGATGTCTGGCATTGCAACCTCCAGACGACCTTAGCAAACTACGCTGCTCGCCAGCAGCGAGTTTTTGCGATCGCTACTCGCTCGCGTGCGGCAGCCAGATCCGAATTCGCGTGCCGCCGGGCCGGCTGTCGAGCTCGATCCGTCCGCCGTGGGTCTCGACGATCCGCCTGACCAGCGCGAGCCCGAGGCCGGTGCCTCCGCCCTCGCGGTTGGTCGTAAAGAAGCGCTCGAACACTCGCTCGCGGTTGGCCGCCGAGATGCCGACGCCGTCGTCACGAACCTCGAAGCCGGTCCACTCGCGCAGCGCCTCGACGACCTGCAGGCGGTCGGACACGGCCGGATGACCGAGCTCGAGCGCGTGGACCTCGACCTGCACGCCTGGTCCGCCGTGCTGGTAGGCGTTGTCGATCAGGTTGTCGAGCACGGTCGCGAGCTGGCTCGGGCTGCCTTGGACGACGCCGGCGTGGTCGAGCCCAACTACGCAGACCTCGGGCCAGCGCTGGCGCAGCGAGCCGAGCAGCGTGGTCAGCTCGATCCGCTCGCTCGTGTGCGGTCGCTCGGCTCGGGCGAGCTCCAGCAACCCGTCGACGAGCCGCTCGAGCCGCTCGAGCTCGTCCAGCACGTTGTCGAGGAAGCGGCGACGCTGGTCCGGATCCATGTCGTCGTCGTCGCGCAGCAGCTCGGCGGTCCCGCGAAACGTAGCGATCGGGGTCCGGAACTCGTGCGCGACGTTGCCGGCGAACTCATTGATGTAGGCGACCCGGGCCTCGAGCTGCTCGGCCATCGCCGCGACCG
>CBFGLP010000824.1:0-15464 GCA_965649595.1 uncultured Myxococcales bacterium
CACGGTCCCGCGAGTTGGCGGAGGGTCGGACAGGGGGCTCGCGGGACCCACGAGGACGGTCTGGGCGATCCTCAGGCGGGTGCTGAGCTTTCCGCCCTTCTTGGTGCTGGTGCTGGCGCTGACGGTGATGCCCGAGCGCTATCCGGCGGTGATCCAGGCCGCGCTCGAGCGGCTGGAGGGGGCACTGCTGCCGCTCGTGGCGATCGCGATCGGGATCCAGCTGCGCTTCGCGATGCCGCGCGAGCAGTTGGTTCCGCTCGCGATTGGGCTGGTCACCAAGCTCGTCTTGATGCCCGCGCTCGCGCTCGGGTTGTGCTTCGCGCTCGGGATCACCGGTGACATGCGAGCGGCGGCGCTGCTCGAGACGGCGATGCCGCCGATGATCACCGCCGCCGCGCTGCTCGCGACCGCCAAGCTGGCCCCGGAGCTGGCGGCGGCGCTGGTCGGGTGGGGGGTGGTGCTCTCGATGCTGACGCTGCCGGTTTGGACGTGGGTGTTGTCGGTTCTCTAGCTAGCCCTCGGTGATCGAGAGGGGCTTATTGAGGTCGCCCGCCAAGTGCTTGCCGAACGCCTCCCGCTCGTTGACGCGCGGAAACGGCTCGCTCGGCACGTCGACACCCAAGAACCGACACAGCGGCTCCCAGCCCTGGGCGACCTCGAACACCAGCAGGCGCTCGGGTGGGATCGCGTCGATGACCTCGCGGTTGTGCTGCTCGAACTTGCGCAGGGCAAACTCTTTGTCGGTGAAGCGGCCCTCGAATTGCTGCTTCCAGATGATCGCGTCGTTGAACCCGAACACGCCGAGCCGCTTGCGCAGCAGCGGCTTGAAGGGGGCTTGCAGCGCGAACGAGATCATCTTTGGCAGCGACGGCTTGGCCCGAAAGATCGTCTCGCTCGCGCTCGCATACCAGCGCTCGGGGTCGCGGGTGGTGAGCACGACCTTGGCTTGCGGGTAAGCGGCGGTCAGCTCGCGCCAGTATGAGCAGCCGGGGTAGTCGGTGGTCGAGCGGTAGCCCGCAAACAGGGCCTCGAGGTCGGTCCGACCAGTCTCGCCCAGCTGCTTCCAGTAGCGGAGTCGCTCGGGTTGGTTGAGCAGCTCGACCATGTGATAGCAGCGGCCGAAGCCGAGCTTTTCCAGCGCGAGCTTGAGCGAGAGGGTCCCCGTGCGGCCGAGGCCAGCACCAATCACTTGCAAGGGCATGATGGCTCCGTTTCGAAGTGGGCCGGTCGTCGTCTAGAACGACTGGCCCACGAACACGCGAAAGTAATCGATCCCATGCTCGGGATCGAGCCCATGAGCATATTGAAAGAACAACGCCGCACCTTCGCCATAGCCGAAGCGAAAGCGCGTCATCAGCGTCGCGCCGACGCTACCGACGATGTCCCGGAATTTGATCGGATCCGTCCAGGCCATGCCCCAATCGGTGAACACGATCGCGACCATTCGCTCGAAGAAGCCCGGCACCGATCCCACGCCGCGGTCGAGGTCGAAGAGCGGCACGCGATATTCGACGTTGAGCAGGCCATAATACTGCCCGCCAAATACGCCTGGATCGTAGCCCCGCAGCGCGCCGCCGTCGTTGAACGCGGTCCGGGCGAGCACCGTGCGGATGACGTCCTGGTCCTCGGGCAGCCCACCGAGGCGATACACGCCGCGCCTGCGCAGGCCGCCCGCCGAGGCCCCGCCGGCGAGCCGCAGCGCGAGCACCTGGTGACCCGGCCAGGGCATTCGCAGCATCTCGGTGTAGCTGCCGCTCACGCGAAAGTCGTCGTAGTCGCCGCCGAGCCGGCGATCGGTGATCGCCATGCCGATGCTGATGCGCCGACCAGTCTCGGCGCCGTAGCCATAGCGCACGCCCTCGCGGTTGTCGTAGCTGAAGCCCAGCTCGATCGACGCGACGTCGCCGACCTCGGGCAGCTCGGTGGCCGGGGCGTTGGGGTCGACGATCGCGTCGTACTCGTCGAGGTTGCGGTAGTTGATGAAGCTGTACCCGACGCTGGCGTCGGCGTTGTGCCGGGCGCTTCGCAGCACCGGGACGCCCATGCTCGCCTCGAACGCGGTGATCTGCTCGAGATAGCCGTCGCGCTGGTAGGGCTGGGGCGTGCCGAAGTCGGGGCTGTCGGGCGGGGGATCGTAGACGTAGCGGGTGTAGCCGCCGCGGTAGCGGAAGGTCCGGCCGAACCCGATCGAGAAGTTTGGATAGAGGCGGGAGAAGCTGTAGCTGAACGAGCCGGTCGGCTTGTTGACGCCGGTCAGCCACTCGAAGCTGGCGGTCGCGGCGTGAAAGCCCACCACGTCCTCGAGCTGCAAGGTCAGGCCGAGGGTCGAGAACAGGCTGCCGGACTCGAACTCGAACGCGGAGGGGAACAGCGTGCGGGGGAAGAACGTGCGCCAGAACCCATAGGGCCGGCTGCGCAGGCTCGGCTTGCGACCGGCGTCTTGCTCGAGCTCGGGCGTGGTGTCGTCGACGGTCGGCCAGCTCGGCAGGCCCGGCAGCGGGGTCAAGAAGCGCTCGGGCTCGAAGTCCATCAGCCACAGATCGAAGCCGGTGCTCGAGTAGCCGACGTAGGCGAGCTGGCTGCCGTCGTGGCTGAGCGCGGGCTCGAACGCGCCGCCGAGCACGTTGGTGACCTGCCGCAGCGCGCCGGTCTCGGCGTCCCAGGCGTAGATGTTGTGCACGCCGCTGCGATCGCTGGAGAAGAGCAAGTAGCGGCCGTCGGGGCTCCACTCGGGCGCGGTGTCGATCGCTCGATCGGCGGTGATCCGCTCGTGGGTCTGGGTCTCGATGTCGTAGACGTAGATGTCCTGCCAACCACCGTCGCGCCACGCGGCGTAGGCGATCTTCTGTCCGCTCGGGTGGAAGTCGGGATCGTAGACCTGCTGGACGTGCTCGAGCGGGGTCAGCTCGCGATGCGCGAGCGTGTCGAGCTCGAGCACGCCGAGCCGCGACTGGCCGGTGTCGTTGCGCACGAACACCACGCTGCGGCCGTCGGGCGAGACGTCGGGGCTGCGCGCTCGCAGGCCGAAGGTCAGCTGCTCGCGGCCGTTGCGGTTTGGTCCCTTCCAGCGATAGAGGTCGCTGAACCGGTAGCGAAAGTCGTGCACGCCGACCATGTCGAACACGATCTGGTCGGCGTTGGGTCCGACGAAGCTGGCCAGCGAGGCGTCCTCGACGTCGATCAAGCGCTCGATGTCGAGGCTCTGGCCTTGGTTGCCGATCCCGAGCCCCTCGCGGATCCGACTGCCCTTGGCGGACACCCGACGGATGCCGGCTTGCCGGTGGCCGTCGTCCTCGTAGAAGTAGAGCCACTCGTCGTCGGGCGACCAGACCGGGTAGCGGGTGTGCTGACCGGACGAGGCCGAGGCGGTAGTAAAAGTCAGCCGGCGACCCTGCCGAAGCCCGCGCGCGCGGATCTGCCGGGCCTGGGCCAAGAAGCGCTGCTCGGCGTCGGCTTGGAACTCGACCCAGGCCTGATCGAAGTCGATCCCGATCACCTCCTTGAGCGCGCGGTTGATCCCCCAAGGGACGATCCGACCGCCGTAGATGTGGCTGAGCTCGGCCAGCTTGTCGCGACCGTAGTGCATCGCGAGGTAGTGCATGAAGTGCAGGCCGTAGAGGTACACGCTCGAGCCATGCGGGAACACGCGCGCGCCCGAGTTGAACTGATCGATCCGCTGAAAGCGGCCCTCGACCACGGCCATGCGCAGGAACATGTCGAACAGCGCCGAGCGGTAGCGGCCCTGCGCCGAGAGGTCCGACTCGTACATGGTCGCGAGGCCCTCGAGGATCCAGCGCGGCTGCACGATGTTGGGGCCCGAGACCTTACCGAGCACGCCGAACCCGAGCAGCGCGTTGAGCAGGCGCGGGAGCCCGTGCACGGTGTCGATGTGGACGACGTGCGTGAATTCGTGCGTGACCAGGATGTCGACCCAGTCGTCGTAGCTGCCGAGCACGCTGAGGCTGCCCGGGGCGGCCGCGAACAAGCGGATGCGCGGGTAGGGGACCGCGTTGGCGAACCCGTTCGACGAGTCGGTCGTGTCGGTGATGACGATGTGCGTGCGCAGGCTGGGCGCGTGGGCCATCAGCAGGGTCAGGCGCGCGTAGGCTCGCTCGGCCAGCATCGCGACCCGGTCGGCGACCTCTTCCTCGCCGACGTGGTAGTGGATCACGAAGTGCTCGGTCTCGATCGTGCGCAGCTTCAGATCTTGGTTGGCGGCGGCGAGGCGAGGGGCGAGCAGGGCGAGCAGCGTGCAGAACAAGATCGCGACGAGGCGGATGCCCAGGAGAGTCGTCGCGTGTCGGGCGGCTTGCGCCACGGCGGCGAGGGTAACGCCTTTTCGGGCGCGGGCGCCCGACTCGATGAATCGATGCGGGTCGAGGGTCGATCAGTCGGCGGCGACCACCGGCTTGGGCCGATCCGAGCCGACCGCGATGCCCCAGTACACCCCGAGCCGCACCAGCAGGCCCCACGACCAGCGGCGATCCGGCTGGTCCACCGGGGGCCGGTCGTAGTGCAGGCCGTAGCCCGCGACCGCGAGCGACATCAGGTCGATCGGCCACCATTTTACCGCGAGCGCGCCGCCCAACGATCCACCCGGCGCGACGTCTGGAGCGTGGCGGTTGACCGCCATCCCATCGAAGCGGGCGCTCAGCTCGAGCGCTCCGCCGCGCCAGGGTCCGGGCTTGGCCGCGGGCGGGAGCCCGACCTCGCGCGGCAAGCCGAGCACGACCACGTCGAGCTCGGTCGTGATGCCGCCGGCCCATAGCGCGGTCGCGGGTTGGGTGGGGGTGTCCGGGTCACCATCGAGGTCGGCCCTTCGCGACTCGCGACCGATCGCGGCCTCGACCACCAATCGAGCCGGACCGGCGTAGCCAATCAAGTGGGCCTCGCCGACCGCTCGGGGGCCCTCGATCGGGACTGGCTGCACGTAGACGTAGTCGAGCGGGTGGACGGCCTGGATGCTGTTGCGAGCGGCCGCGTGCTCGTACATGCCGGCCACGCCCAGCCGCATGCCGAGCAGCTTGCCCGCCCCGCCGCGCCGCGCTCGGCCGAGCACCAGATCGAGCGCGCCGTAGCCTGCGATCTGCGGGTTGTCGTTGCCGAGGATCCCTCCCGCGCCGTTGCCCACGCGCAGGCGCAGCTCGAGCGGGACCTCGCGGCGAGCCACCAAGAGGCCGATGCCGAGGTCGCGGCGGGTCCGAAACGCGACGACGACCGGCGCGCGATCGGGGGTCGCCATCGCGTGGACGGGCTCGGCGTAGAACGAGGCGAGCAGCGGGGCCTTGGCGAACCCGACGTCGATCGTCACGCCCTCGGTCGGGCGAACGAGCACGTAGGCGTCGAGCAAGCCCGGGCTCTCGCGGGCGAGCTCGACGGTCGCGACGAAGCCGAGCCAGGGGAGCGGCTCGCCGCGCAGGCCTACGCGGAAGCGGCCGAGCGCGAAGCCGTCGTTGCCCTCGGCCTCGTCGGCGAGCTTCTGGCCGTCGATCTCGGCGAGCAGCGTCGGCCACACGGGCCACTTTCGCCAGCTGCGGAGATCGGGCAGCTCACCGGGCGCACGCTCGGGCTCGGGTAGTGGGGCGAGCGTGGCGGGCTCGACCTCCGGTGCGGGGCCGGGCTCGGGCGGAGCGAGGAGGAGTAACGCGACGAGCAGCTCGAACGAGATCGGGACCATGGGCGTGGCGGTGAGCTCTAGCGGATCTTTCGCTCGAACCCTTCGAGCGCCCGGAGCAGAGCCTGCGGTCGCTCGCGGTGCGGCGCATGACCGCAGCCCTCGATGATCCGCAGCTCGGCGTCGGGCATCAGCGCGGCCGTCCGCTCGGCCAGCTCCGTCGGCACGATCGTGTCGCGGTCGCCCCACACGAACATCGTCGGCGTGCGGATCGACTGCATCGCGACGTGCAGGCGCTCGCGGACACCGTCGGGTGGGTTGTCGTGCAGCGCGTCGATCTGCGCGATCATGGCCTCGACCGCATCGAGCCCGCCGTCACGACACAGGCGATCCCAATACACGTCGACGTCGTCGCACAGCTCGGCGCTCTCGAGCAGCTCGACGGTCGAGAGCGAGCGGGTCAGGAAGCGGCGCAGGGCGGCGCGCGGAAACACGGTGCGAAACACCAGCGGCGAGAAGCCGACCCAGCGCCACGCTCGACGCATGCGCGGCATCGGGCCGGGCAGGGCGATCGGTGCCTCGACGGGCAAGCAGTGCGGCGCGACCAGGATCAGTCGACGCAGGCGCAGGCTCGAGCCGCGGGCGTGCTCGATCCGCCGAGCGAGGTGGAGCGCCACCGCACCGCCATAGCCGTGCCCGAGCAGGTCGATCGTGTGCAGGCCGAGCCGCTCGAGCGCGCGGTGGAGCAGCTCGGCGTGCCACTCGAATCCATAGCCGGCTGCGTCCGCAGGGGCCGGACGATCGGAGTTGCCGCAGCCGAGCAGGTCGGGCGCGAGCACTCGACGACCAGCGGCTGCGAGCGGCTCGGCGATGAAGCGAAAGTCCCAGCTGGTCACCAGCATCGAGTGGAGCAGCACGAGCGGCGGCTCGGCGACCAGATCCTCGGCCCGGTGGACGTACGCTCCGCCGCCATGGCGCGGGCCGAGATCCTGCATCCACAGCCGACCTGGGGCGAGCCGCACGAAGCGGGAGTGATCCTCGGGCAGCCCCTCGGTCGAGGTCGCGAGCGCAGTGCTCGGCGTCGGTGTCGAGCCGTCGGTGTCAGGCATTGCTCTCGTCGGCCTCGTTGCTGCCCGGCGCGTGCTCGAGGTGCTCGGGGAAGCGCTCGCGCATGCGGCCGATGACGAGCTTGCGGGCCTCGTCGGCGGTCTCGCAGGCGAGCACGGCCTGGGCGAGCTGCTCCATCTCGTCGAGCCGCGACGCCCGAATGATGTTCTTGACCACCGGGATCGCCGAGCTCTGCATCGAGAGATCGCGCAGGCCGAGGCCGACCAGCACCCAGACATAGCGGGGGTCGGCCGCCATCTCACCGCACATCGAGACCGGCAGGCGATAGGCCTTGCCCGCGTCGCAGACCAGCTTGATCAAGCGGAGGATCGCCGGGTGCAGCGGCTCGTAGAGGTAGTTGACGTCGTCGTTCTCGCGATCGATAGCGAAGGTGTACTGGATCAGGTCGTTGGTCCCGATGCTCATGAAGTCGACGTGCCGGGCGAGCAGGTCGGCGACGACCGCCGCCGAGGGCACCTCGATCATCACGCCGACGGGCACCTCGGCGGCGTGCGGCATGCCCTGCTCGACCAGCTGGGCGCGGGCCTCGTCGAACGCTTCGCGGGCGGCGGCCAGCTCCTCGACCCCGCTGACCAGCGGCAGCATGATCTGCAAGGGCCCGTGCAGGGCCGCGCGCAAGAACCCGCGCAGCTGGGCCAAGAAGTGGTCACGGTGGCGCAGCGCCAGCCGCAGCGAGCGAAGACCCATCGCCGGGTTGGCCTCGACCTCGCTGGGCCCGAACGCGGTGCAGGTCTTGTCGGAGCCGAGATCGAAGGTCCGCACGCGGACCGGATGTGGAGCCCAGCGCTGGAGCAGCGCCTTGGCCATCCGGTAGTGCTCCTCCTCGGTCGGAGCCTCGTCGCGGTTCATGTAGAGGAACTCGGTCCGGTACAGGCCGACTCCTTCGGCGCCGTAGCGGCGAGCGATCTCGTTCTCTTCGTCGAGCGCGAGGTTGGCTCGCAGCGTGACGGTCACGCCGCCGTCCTTGCTCTGGGCCGGCAGCGCGTGCTCGCGCCGGATCTCGGTCTCGAACGCGACGTAGCGGCGCAGCTCTTGCTCGAGCTGCGCGACCTGGTCGGCGCGCGGACGGATCGTCACGACTCCATGTACGCCGTCGACGATCACTGGTTGCCCGGTCGAGACCACGCTGAGCAGGTTGTCGACGCCGAGCACCGCCGGGATCTGCAGCGCGCGCGCCATGATCGCGGTGTGCGAGGTCTGGCCGCCCTCTTCGGTGACGATCCCGGCGACCTTGTAGCGGTGCAGCTGCGCGGTGTCGGCGGGGCTGAGATCATAGGCGACCACGACCGAGCCCTCCGGTGGCGTGATCGCGTCCTTCTCTTCACCACCGAGCGTCATGATCAGGCGCTCGCCCATGAACGCGACGTCGAACTGACGCTCGCGGAAGTAGTCGTCGGTGACCTTGGCCAGCATCGCGCGGACCTCGTCGACGCTGCGGCTGACCGCCCACTCGGCGTTGATCAGCTCGTCGCGGATCAACCCCTCGGTCCGCTGGATCAGATCGGGGTCGCGCAGCATCAGCTGCTGGGCCTTGAGGATCTGCCGGTGCTCGCCGTGGGTCAGGCGGCCCTTGATGACCTCGAGCTGATCGTGGGTCGCTCGCAGGGCCGCGCGGAAGCGCTTGAGCTCGTCGTCGACCTGCTCGCGCTCGATGTGTGTGCGCGGGACGTTGACCTGCTTGCGGTCGACGACGTAGGCGGGCCCGATGCCGAGCCCGGGGCTGACCGCGTTGCCGCGCCGCTCGATGGTCTCGCGGACGATCGCTTCGCTGCGCTCCTCGGCCATTGGCTCAGACTCACTTTCAGCTGCGGCGGCTGGCTCAGAGCTCGCCGAAGCCAGCAGCTACCAGCTGGGCGAGCGCCTCGTGGGCCTTCTCGGCGTCCTTGCCCTCGACCCGCACTCGGATCTTGGAGCCTTGACCACAGGCCAACATCAGCACGCCGAGGATGCTCTTGCCGTTGACCTCTTGCCCGTCCTTGCCGATCCAGACCTCGGACTCGAACTTGTTGGCGAGCCCGACTAGCTTGGCAGCCGCGCGTGCGTGCAGACCGAGGGGGTTGACGATCTCGAGCTCGCTGGACTTGCTGCGGGCGGCCATGATGGAGCGCGACGCCGAGGGCGACGGCGCTCGAGTGTAGCAGCCGACGGCCTCGCTCGGACGTCGAAGGGCATGCGTGGCGGCAAAACCGTTCAGCTGCGGGCGGCTGACGAAGCCAGCGCTAAACCGAGCTGACGGAGCAGGCGGGGCTCTGGCTGTCCCGGACCTTCACGCAGATCGAGCGCGTCGCCGAGTCGGCGCACGCCTCCGCCAGCTCGCGGGGGGTGCTTCGCCGATCGAGCAGCGCCAGCTTGGTCAGCATGGCCAGGTTGAGGCCGCTGATGACCGCGATGCCATGCCCTGCGCTCTCGCGGATACCGCACATACAGGGGCTCGAGCCCATCAGGTCCGCGATCAACAGGATGCCGCGACCTTCGTCGACCTCTTCGATGGCCGCACACACGCGGGCCTCGAGCTCGGGGGTGCGACCGCAGCCGGCATCGATAGCGATCACGTCGGCGAGCCCCTCACCCGGAATGATCGTGCGAGCTGCATCGAGCATCGAGCTCGCGGTCGAACCGTGACCAATCAGCACGATGCCGCACTTGGCCTCACTGATGATGACTCGACCGCTCGAGTCGCCGGTGCTGCCGGTTTGATCCACCTCGCGACCGTCCATCCGCGAGAGCGGGGAGGTCGGGGTTCGGGCGCTGCTGTTGCCGTCGGGCATTGGGGCAGTCCTGCGACTCTCTGGGAGGAGAGGACGCGCGCGGTCAGATCCGTGACGCGGGTGCATGCTGCATCTCCCGTCACCTGAGCGCAACTTTGGAGCGATGGCGCCCGCGTGACCCCAGTCCCGGATCGGGTGCGATCGAGTCGGAAAAACGAGGTCCGCGCAGACTTGGACCGTGATCCGGCCACTCCAGTGGCCACTGCCCAAAGGGGCGTCCGATCACGGGCCAAAGTGGGCGTCATTGGCGGACTCGACCGCTCGCCGGGTGCGACGCCTAGCGACTGGGCGAGCTGAACTGGCACGGCGCACTAAGCGAGGTGTGCCGTATCCGCCAGCGCGCGCTCGAGGTCACGGTGCCGGACGACCAAGAGCGGGGCGGGCTCGGTCAGCGGCGGTACATCGAGCCGCTCGCGCAGCGCCTCGATCAGGGCGACGGATCGATGCTGCCCACCGGTGCACCCGAGCGCCACCGTCAGATACGAGCGACCCTCTCGGATCGTCCGCGGCGCCTGAAAGCGCAGCCAACCTTCGATGCGCTCGAGCAGCTCGATCGCGTCCGGCTGCCCGAGCACGAAGTCGCGGACCGGCGCGTCGAAGCCTCCGCGGGCGCGCAGCTCGGGGACGTCGAAGGGGTTGGCGAGGAAGCGGGCGTCGAACACCAGGTCGGCCTCGCTCGGCAGCCCGTTCTTGAACCCGAACGAGAGCAGGATCAAGTGGAGCACGCCGCCGGGGGATCCATAGCGATCGCGGATCAGCTGGCGGAGCTGACGGGAGGTCAGCGTCTCGGTGTCGATCACCGAGTTGGCCAGCGCTCGCAGCTCGCGGAGCTGAGCGATCTCGCGGCCGATCGCCTCGGGGAGCTGGCCGAGCGGGTGGCGACGCCGGGTCTCGGAGAAGCGCCGCACGAGCGTCGGCACGGGCGCCTCGACGAACAGGATCTCGAGCTCGTGACCCGCCTTGCGCAGCGCCTCGCCCACGCCCGCGAACGCGTGCAGGTGCTCGGGGCTGCGAGCGTCGATGCCGATCGCCAGGCGCGTCTGCTTGGGCTTGATCGTCACCAGCTCGGGCAGCAGCGGCACCGGCAGGTTGTCGACGCAGTAGTAGCCGAGATCCTCGAGCGCGCGCAGGCAGGTCGACTTGCCCGCGCCGGACAACCCGGTGACGACGAGCACCTCCGCCATCGCGGCTACTCGACCTCTCCGAGCGAGATCAGCCCGGTGCTCTGCCCGCTCAGCGGCTGGCGTGGCGCGCCGTCTTCGAGCGGCTCGCTCGATGTCGACTTGCTCGCGGTCCCGGTGGTCATGGCGATGTGCGTGACGATCTTCTCTTGGAACTCGCGCGCCGAGTCGATGCCGCGATACTTCAGGATCTGGTTGCGCGCGACCACCTCGATCAGCGACGAGATGTTGCGGCCCGCTCGCAGCGGGATCCGGACCAGCGGTATGTCGACGCCGAGGATCGGCCAGTTGTTGTTCTCGGTGCCCAGCCGGTCGTAGTCGTCCTCGTGGAGATCGCTGAGCTCGACCACGACCTCGATCTTCTTGTTGTCGCGCACCGCGGCCACGCCGAACAGGTGCGTGATGTTCAAGATGCCCATCCCGCGGATCTCCATGTGGTGCTGGTGCAGCTGCGTGGCCGCGCCCCAGACCGTGTCCGGCGGCCGGACGGTGACCTCGACCACGTCGTCGGCGACCAGCCGATGCCCGCGCAGGACCAAGTCGAGCGCCGCCTCGCTCTTGCCGACGCCGCTGCGACCGATCAGCAGCAGCCCGACCCCGAGCACGTCGACCAGCACGCCATGGATGTTGGCGCGCGGCGAGAGCAGCTCCTCGAGCCGCCGAGTCACGCGCGAGATGAAGCTCGAGGTCATCAAGGGCGTGCGCAGGATCGGGACCTCGTGCTCGCGGGCGAACTCGATCAGCAGCGTGGGCGGCTCGAGCCCGCGGGTCAGGGCCAGCGCGGCCAGCTTGCGGCCAAAGTAGGCGCTCAAGCCAGCGCGGGCCTGCTCCTCGTCGATGCTGAGCAGGTAGTCGATCTCGGTCAAGCCGAGCACCTGCAGGCGGTCGCCGTAGATGTGCTTGACGAAGCCCGAGAGCGCGAGGCCGGGCTTTTGGATGCGGGGACGGCTGAGCAGGTGATCGAGGCCACCCCAGTCGGACAGGCGCTCGAGCTGGAGCGAGGCCGAGTCCTCGGCGAGCAGGCGGCTGACCTCGACGGCGGCTTCGCGGGGCATGGGCGGAGGGTACACGAAGCGTGCGGTGGGAGGTCTCCTGGACGGGTGCGCGTGGGCGCAGGTGACGCGGGTCATGACCCCTGGCGGGCAGGGGCTCCGCGTCGCGCTCCGATCACGCTCTATGTATTGTCTTCGTCAGCCCCACGGGGCTGAATTAGGGCCTCATGTCCACGAGCGACTGAACATTGCAATGTACCAATGAAATGATTGTGGAGATGCCACACGACGTGGATAGGCACGATTCCGAGCGAGGACGAAACCCCACAGATGAGGCTCCCGGACCCCATGAGATGAGCTGACGTCGACCGTTGACCCTCGTAGAGGGCAGGTGTACCGTCGCGCATCATGAATTTTACCTCGATGTCGATGCGGGCATTGGCGAGCCTCGCCATGATCAACATGATCAACATGATTGGCGTGATCAGTGCAATCGGATGCAGCGGTGCTGCACAATCCGAAGAGGGCAATGATGATATCGGTACGGGCACGGACGCCGACACCGATCCGGACGCCGACACCGACGATATGGACGAATCGGCGGACACCGACGGCGAGACGGACACTGGCGTGGAGCCCGGTCCCATCACCGAGCCGGGCGATCCAGGCGACGCCGACATCAGCTTCGAGGTGCGTGCCGACACTGATCAGCGCTCGATTAACCCGCTCATCTACGGCATCAACGGTGGCGGCGATCTCGACGGTAGTCAACGAGGCGTGACCTTGTTGCGCTCGGGTGGCAATCGCATGACCGCATATAATTGGGAGACCAACGCCTCCAATGCGGGCAGCGACTACTTTCATCAAAACGATAATTACCTGGTCGGGGATCTGCCCGCCGATCAGCAGGATGAGCCAGGCGCCGCGGTCCGCGGAATGGTCGAGGAGGCGCTCTCGCACGACGCTGCGGCGCTGCTGACGATCCCGATTTGTGGCTATGTCGCGGCCGACAAGGACGGCGGCGGTGACGTTGCCAATACGCCCGATTATCTGAACGTGCGCTTCCACCCCAGCATCGCATTCAAAGGCTCCGAGCTGAGCGCCACGCCGGATCCCGACGACGACGCGGTCTACCAGGACGAATTCGTGCATTGGGTCGTGACCACCTTCCCCGACGCGTTCGCGGGCGGGGACGCGCGGATCGTGTTCTCGATGGACAACGAGCCCGACCTGTGGGCGTCGACGCACGCGCGGATTCACCCGAATCCGGTCGGCTATCAAGAGCTGGTCGACGAGAACATCGAGTTCGCCAGCGCGGTCAAGAGCGTCGCGCCCGACGCTTGGGTCACCGGCTTCGTGTCCTACGGCTATTACGGCTACATGACGCTGCAAGACGCGCCCGACCAGATGGGCGAGGCGATCGACTTCTTCTTGGCGGGCATGGCCGAAGCCGAGCAGCAAGAGGGCTCGCGCTTGGTCGATGTGCTCGACCTGCACTGGTATCCGGAGGCGACCGGCGGCGGCGAGCGGATCACCGGAGAGAACGTCTCGCCCGAGTCGGTCGAGGCTCGCGTGCAGGCGCCGCGCTCGCTCTGGGATCCCGACTATGTCGAGACCAGCTGGATCGCCGATGCCGTCGGCGGGCCGATCCAGCTGCTCCCGTGGCTGCAAGAAAAGATCGACACGATCTACCCGGGCACCAAGCTCGGGTTCACCGAGTACAACTATGGCGCCGCCGCCCACATCTCCGGGGCGATCGCCGAGGCCGACGTGCTCGGCATCTTCGGACGTGAAGGCGTCGCGCTGGCGACCTTCTGGGCGCTGACTGCCGACAACAGCATGGTCTACGCGGCGATTCGGGCCTACCGCAGCTACGACGGCGCCGACGGGCGCTTCGGTGACACCTCGGTGCAAGCCGTCACCAGCGACGTCGAGCGTACTTCGGTGTACGCCAGCATCGACGCCGACGATCCCAGCCGGATGGTGATCGTCGCGATCAACAAGACCGACGCGCCGCTGAGCGCCGCGGTCACGATGGCGGCGTATGGCGAGTACAGCGGGGTCGATGTCTATCAGCTCACCGACGCGGGCGCGGACATCGCGGCGATCGGCGAGCAGGCGCTCGGGGCCACCAACGCGCTGATCTACGAGATGCCGCCGCTGAGCGTCTCGGTGCTGGTCCCCAAGCTCTAGCAGGGTCTAGCCTGAGTCAGCCCAACATCCAGGCCGAAGGGCGATCAGTGGGTGTCGAGGGAGTGCCACGAGCTCCTCGACTCGATCACGTACGTTTGCTCTCGCCCGAGCTGGGGACGGATGGGCCGTCGAGCGGCCACGCGCCAGGTTATGCGAACGCGCAAGATCCGACCTTGGATAGCCCCGGTGCTGAGCGTGCTGCTCCCCAGCGCGTGCGTGTTGGGTGAGGCGCAGATCGGCGATGACGACGTCGGCGAGAGCACCGACTCCCAGTCGAGCGACACCGCCGACGAGACGACGAGCGAGACGACGAGCGACACCGCCGACGAGACGACGAGCGACACCACCGACGACACGGAGGGGACCGAGACCGGTGAGGAGCCGGTGTCGGTCTGCGGACAGCTGCCCGAGTACGAGTCCACCACTTGCGGTGACGGCCTGGTGCTCGGGGCCGAGACCTGCGACGACGGCAACGCGGTCGCGGGCGACGGCTGCAGCGCGTGTGTGTCCGACGTCTCGGGTAACATCCTCGACTTCTTCCCGAGCCCCGCCAACCGCCACATCGCCGTGCTGCCGGGTCCAGTGCCCGAGCAGACCACCGTCTTTGTCGCTCGCGGAGCCCAAGCCGAGATCGTCGCGCTCGACGTCGAGGGTAACGAGCTGTGGGTGACCGCGCCCGACGCGTTCGGCAGCCAGGCTCGACCCGGTCCCTTGCGCGCGCTAGAGGACGGCTCGATCCAGGCGGTCGGGTGGTACGGTGACGAGGAGGCGTACGAGCCCAGGCTCTTGTGGACCGCACGGCTCGACGCCCAAGGTGGGGTATCGAGCTACTTCGAGTTCGAGGAGCGGAGCCTCGCGGTCGGCGACCCGCTGCTGCGCGCCGACGGCAGCATGGTCGTCGTCGGTGGCTATGACGGCGAGCTCTATCACTACGACAACGGCGTGTGGGGCTTCGACAGCGCAGGCTCGACGCTGTGGAGCGCGCTGCCCTGGGGCGAGGACCCGATCATTGAAGCGCCAAAGGGAGCGACCGAGCAGTCGGATGGCACCGTGATGGTGCTCTATTCGACCGCCGTGACCTTGGGAGGCCTGGACGACGTCGCCTTCAACGGTGTGGGCCTGATCGCGTTCGATCCTGCCGATGGCGACGAGCTGTGGCGCTCGAGCGTCGAGTGCGACGAGCCCCCCTTCGAGCCGAGCGTGCGCGCGCGCAACATCGCCGCGCTGTCCGACGGCACGCTGCTCGTGGTCGGCGATCGCGTGTTCACGAGCGAGCTCTTCCACTTGGATGCAGCAGGCGAGCTGATCAGCCGCGAGCGCTGGCCCGATCTCGACGAGACCCTCCAGGTTCAAGACGTGATCGCCGATGAAGCCGGCGGGGCGTGGATCGCTGGGCCACTGGTGGGGAGCGAGGGCGCGTGGGTCGGCTACTGGCACCCCGATCCGGCGCGGCGCTGGATTGGAGGCGCAGCGAATCCCTACCGCGATATCGCGCTCGAGCCCGACGAGCGGCTGTGGCTCGCTAGCGAGGATCGGATCACCGCGATCGCGCTCTGATCGGCTCTGTCCCCGCTGCGGGCGGTAGAAA
>CBFGLP010000825.1:0-7387 GCA_965649595.1 uncultured Myxococcales bacterium
TTCGGCGACTGCAAGGACAAGGCGAGCCTGCTCAAGGTCATGCTCGCGGAGGTCGGGATCGACAGCAACCTGGTGCTCGTGCGCACGCGCGACCTCGGGACGATCGATTCGCAGCCGGCCAGCCTGTCGGTGTTCAACCACGCAATCGTCTACGTGCCCTCGCAAGACCTGTTCATGGACGGCACGGCCGAGTTCTCCGGCGCGTTCGAGCTGCCGTCCGGCGATCAGGGCGCGAGCGTGGCGATCATTCACGACGGCCGCGGGGCGACGTTCCGGACGATCCCCTACGCGCCGCCCGAGCAGAACCTCGGCGAGTTCGAGTTCGACGTCCGGCTCGACGCCGAGGGCGACGCGAGCGTCGAGCACCGCATGACGCTGCACGGCGTCGACGCGGCTAGCTGGCGGTCCGCGCTCGAGGCCAAGGATCACCGCAGCGAGCAGCTCACCAAGCTGTTCGGCGGCCTGTTCCCGGGCAGCAAGGTGGTCGAGGCCGAGCTGCCTGGCATCGAGGACATCTCGCGGCCGGTCGAGCTCGACGCCGAGCTCAGCGTGCCCGGCTGGGCGCAGGTCGAGGCCGACGGAGGCTTGCGCTGGCGAGTGCTCGGCTACGAGTCGACCTTGGTCCGCAGCAGCGCCGCGCAGCAGACCCGCGAGCACCCGCTCGTGATCGGCGTGACCAAGCGCGAGACCCGGAAGGTCCGCTACACGCTCCCGCGCGGGCTCGAGTTCGCGACCTTGCCGAGCGGCACGGCCGTCGACTCGAAGTTCGGTCGCTTCGAGTTGAAGGTCGGCGTCGACGGTCAGACCGCGACCGTCGAGACGATGATCGAGTTCCGCACGCCGCGGATCGAGCCCGATCAATACGCCGCGTTCCGCGAGTTCCTCGGCGCCGTCGACCAGGCGCTCGCCCAAGCCTTCGAGGCCCGACCCGCTCGCTGAGTGGACGTCCGGACCTCACCCATCGTCGACCAAGCCGATCGTCGATCGTCGACACCCATCGCCGCGATGACCATCTTCTCCGCTCGTCTCTCCCGCGCCTGCCTGCTCGCCTGCTTGCTCGTGCCCTCCGTGTTGGTGACCACGGGCTGTCGGCCCAAGGTCGCCGCGCGCGGGCCCTTCGACGCCGACGCGGCCGAGCGCCACGCCGAAGCCCTCGAAGCCTGGCTGCGCAAGCACCCCGACGACCACCGCGCTCGGCTCGAGCTCGGGGTCGTCTACTGGACGCACCTGGCCCACAGCGACAAGGCCCGCGAGCACCTGCAGCGGGTCGCCGACACGACCGGGCATCCGCTCGCACGCTTCTCGCTCGCGACGATCGGTCAGAGCCAGCTCGATCTCGAGCTGGTGTGGGCGCAGGCGAGCGCGCTGATCCGCGAGGCGCCCAAGCGCGAGGACAAGCATGAGCGGGCGCTGGCGCTCGCGCTCACGAGCCCAGCCGCGCGGCTGATCGACGCGATCCAGGGCCAGCGCGAGGGTGACGAGCAGGAGTTCGCCGAGCTGTTCGACGCGATCGCGCCAGCGATCGAGCGCGGCGTCTATCCGGCCGACGCGGTCCACGAGCTGCTCAGCACGCGGGCTCAGCACGCGCGCAACCAGGGCGACGACTACCGGACCCTCTATCGTCGACAAGGCTGCGTGCAGGACTGGAAGGTCGGGGTGGTCGAGGGCCACCGCGGCGCGCTCGAGCTCGAGCGGCTCGCCGCCGACCGCAGCTTCACGCTCGATCCCGAGGCCCAGGCTTCGGCCTCGCTCAGCTGCGCCGTGCGGGTGTGGAACCCCGAGCCGCGGGTCGGCATCCGCAAGCTTCGCTCGGTCGTGAAGGTCCCGGGCGAGCAGCTGCGGCTCGAGCTGGCCGCCCAGAACCCCTCGCGCGTGTACCTCGACGGCAACGAGATCTGGGCCAGCGATCGCAGCGATCGCTACCCGGTCGAGACGCCATCGCTGGTGTTCGACGTGACGCCGGGTGAGCACCTGATCGAGGTCCGCACCGCGCTGCCTGGCGAGCGCGCATGGGTGCTGGTCCGCGCCAGCGATGCTCACGGGCGCCCGCTCGAGACCGTCCTCGCCAGCGAAGCAAAGGGGACCCCCGGGCGGCTCGGGGATCGCGAGCCCCGGCTCGAGGTCCATGACTGGGACGGGCTCGCGCGCGACTACGGCATGCGCGGGCCGATCTACGCGCCGCTGCGCGACTTCTTGGCCCTCGACGACGCGCTCGCCGACGGCGACAGCGATCGCGCCGAGCTGATCTCCGCGCGGATGCGTGACGGGCTCCTGCGCGAGGCCAACCCCGACGACGCCGAGCTGGTCACGCCCGAAGGCAGCGCCCAGCGCTTCGCCAGCGCGCACCTGCTCTTGGCCGAGGTCGAGCTGCGAGATCCATCGCGCGGCCGAACCAGCTCGGCGGCTCGCCAGCAGGCCGAGCTCGAGCAGGCGCTGGAGCTCGATCCCAGCATGGATCGGGCACGGCTCGCGTTGCTGAGCCTTCGGCTCGAGCGCGGGGAGACGGCCGAGGTGATCGAGGCGCTCGAAGCCTCGCCGCCCGACCAGCTCGAGGGGCTCGCTGGCGCGATGCTTCGCTACGACGCCTATCGCAGCCGCGGCAGCGATCTGCAGGCCGAGAAGGCGCTGGCTCGCGCCGCCGAGCTGCACCCGGACAACTGCGAGGTGCTGCTCTCGCAGCGCGAGCTAGCCCGCGAGCGCGCGCAGGTCCGCAGCGAGGACGCGCTCAGCGAGCGGCTCGAGAATTGTCCGGGGACCTTGGCCCTGCGGGCCCGCCTCGCGCAGAGCCGGCAGCGGCTCGACGAAGCCGAGGCGCTGTGGACCGAGCAGCTCCAGCGCACGCCCGACGACATCGACGCGATGGTCGCCCTCGCCGACCTCGCGATCAGCAAGGGCGCCTGGGCCGACGCGATCGCCTGGCACGAGCGGATGCTCGCGCTGGCGCCTTATCGGGCGGTGTCGAAGCTCGCGCTGGCCGACCTCTACGCCCGCGCGGGCGAGCGCGACAAGGCTCGCGCGGTCGTCCGCGAGACCTTGGCGCAGATGCCCGAGAACGACCGCCTGCGCGAGATCGCCGAGCAGCTGGGGATCGCCGATCCCTTGATGCAGTTCCGCGTCGACGGACGCGACGCGCTGGCCAGCTACCGGGCGGCGGCGGCCAATGGTGAGGTGTCCGAGGGCGTCAGCGAGGTGATGCTGCTCGATCGTCAGGTCAGCATGCTCTACCCCAACGGCGGGCATCGCCACATCGTGCATCAGATGTTTCACATTCTGAGCGATCAGGCGATCGACGCTCACGGTGAATTCAATCAGCCCGGCGTCCGCCTGCTTACATTGCACGTGATCAAGCCCGACGGGCGGATCGTCGAGCCCGAGTCGATCGCCGGAAAAGAGGGCGTCAGCCTCCGCGATCTCGCAATCGGTGACGTCGTCGAGGTCGAGTTTCAATATTCGACCAGCCCCGATCCCGCGCTGCCCGGCCACTTCGACCTCGGTCGGTTTCGCTTTCAATCACCCGACATTCCTTTCCATCGCTCGGAGCTGATCGTGCTGGTCCCCGAGGCGATGGAGGCGGCGACGGTGGTCGAGCGTCGCAACGCGGCGCCCGAGACCAGGCGGCGCGCGCTCGAGCTCGACGGGCGCGGGTACGTCGAGCTGAGCTTCCGAGCCGATCGGGTGCCACGGCTCGGCGCCGAGCCGGACTCGCGCTCGATGCTCGACGAATTGCCGATGGTTCAGGTCCATCGGCCGCACTCGGTCGAAGATTGGCTCGATCTGCTCGCCGCGCAATTGCGGGCGGGCCAGCGCAGCAACCCCGAGCTGCGCGCGCTGGTGGCCGAGCTGACCGGTCCCTACGACACCACCTACGACAAGGTCGACGCGCTGTGGCGCTTCGTCACCAACGAGATCGAGGAGGCGGGTGACCTGTCGACGCCGGCCACGATCACGCTCTCGGGTCGGCAGGGGAATCGCCTGATTCTGTTGCGGGCGATGCTCGAGCAGGCCGGGATCGCGTCGGAGCTGTGGCTGCTGCGTGATCGCTTTGGACCGACGATCCAACCCGGCGGCGATCCGCTGGTGACCAGCTACGATCTCGCGGTCTTGGCCGTCGACACCGGCGAGGGCCCGCCGCTGCTCGTCAGCGCGACCTCCGAGGTGGTGCCGCTCGGCTACGTGTCGCCGAGCTACGCGGGCGGCAAGGCGCTGCGAATCCAGCTCGAGCAGGATGAGGGGCCCAATGGCTTCGTCGACGTGCCGCCGCAGCGCCCCGAGCACCGGGACGTCCGCCGCTGGGACATCGCGGTGAGCATCGACGCGCAGGGCCGCGGCAAGCTCAGCGGGACGCTCGAGCTCGGCGGCATCGAGGCGATCCAGTGGCGCGGCGTGTTCGATCAAATCGACGAGGATCGCCGGCCCGAGGTGTTCATCCAGGCCGAGCTGGCGCGGATGCTGCCCGGCGCGGTGCTCGATCTCGACACGCTCGAGTTCGAGAACGAGTGGGCGCTCGAGCAGCCGCTGGTCATTCGCTTCGCCGCGCACGGGCAGAACCTCGGCGTCGTGCAGCAAGGTCAGCTCGCGCTCTTGGCCGCGGCGGTGCCGATCGATCAGGCGACCTACTATGGGCGCCTACCCGAGCGCTGGAGCGGGCTGCTGATTGGCTACGCGCCGCGGCTCGAGGCCAAGGTCAGGTACGCGCTCGAAGGGCGGCGCTTCGCGGTCGTGCCGAACGACGTGAAGATCGAGGGCGAGTTTGGGACCTACGTTCGCTCGGTGACGAGCGGCGGAGCGGGGGAGAGCGGGCTCGTGCTCGAGAGCTCGTCGACGCTGACGCTCGGGATCGTCGAGCCGGAGGAATACCCCGATCTGCTGCGCTTCGCGGCGCAGGTACAAAAGGCCGAGCAGGCGATCATTCGGGCTCGGTGACACCGTAGCGCTGACGTCTCGCGCCAACCGGCCATGACACGTGGCGACTCGGGCCAGCGCCAACCGAGCGCGGCGGGGCGCCCGGTCCACCGGGTACTCAGTCCATGTGGCCAGACTTGGTAGTTGCGCTCGAACGCCGCCCCAGGTCGGCTGGACCGCACCAGCAACGCGGTGCTCGTGAAGTGCCGCCATCCGACATCGATCGGACATTCGCCGAATCGATCGCCCAGACTCCCGACGCCGGAGTTGAACCATGCAGGTCGATCGACTCACCCCATTGGCGCTCCTCGCTACCGTCGCGCTCGGTGGCTGTGCAGATGATTCCCAACGGGGAGATCCGCCCAGCGATGGCGGAATAATGACACTCGGCGAGGATGACGGCTCCGTTGATCGTGCGGACATTGGCGACGACTCCCCTCCAGATCTGCGGCTGGATCTCGGTGGCCACGACGACGCCGCCGCGGGCGACCCGGCCATGGTCGCCTGCGACAACGTCGATCTGCTGTTCGTGATCGACAACTCGGGCAGCATGACCGATGAGCAGATCAACCTCGTCAACAGCTTCCCTGCCTTCATCGAGACGATTCAGACCGAGCTCGCCAACGTCGAGGGCTACAACATCGGAGTGATCACCACGGACGTGTACGACTTCGCCGACGGCTGCGAGGAGGAAGGCGCCATGGTCACGAATACCGGGGGTGAGAACTCGAGCAACGCGAGCTGTGGCCCCTACGTCGAAGGCAACCGCTACATGACGGAGAAGGACGACCTTGCCGACACCTTCGCCTGCGCGGCGCAAGTTGGTACGCAAGGCGACGGCAACGAGCGGCCGATGCAGTCGATGCTGGCCTCGCTCTCGAGCGAGATGGTGGGAGAGGGCGGCTGCAACGAGGGCTTCCTGCGCGACGACGCCCTGCTGGTGGTCGTGATCATCACGGACGAAGAGGACGACCACGAGGTCCCTGGATGCCTACAAGCACAGTCGGGCTCGTCGGGCGGGCCGAAGAGCTGGGCCGAGGAGCTGATCCAGCGTAAAGGCGGGATCGAGAGCAACGTGGTCGTGCTCGCGTTGGTCGGGCCGCCGGGTCCGACCCCCGTCGAGTGCCCTGCGCTCGACAAGTGTGGGGGCGCGATCGAGGGGGCCGAGGTCGCCAAGCGGATCGTCGAGTTCACGTCGAGCTTCACGCACGGCTTCGTCGGACGGGTATGCGAGCCCTCGTACGCGAGCTTCTTCAGCGAGGCTGTCGGCGTGATCGAGGCTGCCTGCGAGCACTACCAGCCAGTTGGCTAGACCTAAGACGATCGCTGCGCGCTCGTCCTAGGTCTAGCTTGCTGGTCTTTAGAGAGGGACCGTAGCCGGTCCCTCTCCCGTCCCGTCACGGCTTTGCCGGGACGGGGAGAGGGACCGGCTACGGTCCCTCTCTAAAGATCAGCAAGCTAGACCTAAAACAAGAGCGCAGCGCTTGTTTTAGGTCTAGTACGTCTCGAACACGCCGAGCGCGGCGCAGTGGATCGCCCCGCCGGCGTGGATCATCTCGCTGACCACGACCGGCACGACCGGCAGCGGCGCGACGGCTTGCTGGACCGCGCGCAGGGCCGAGGCCTCGCTCGCTTGCCCGAGCTCGGGATAGCTGGGCATCAGGTAGCGGTCCCCGAGCCGCAGCCCGTTGGTGTAGGTCCGCGGCGCGCCGCCGCGCTCGATCGCGGGGGTCGGCACGCGGACGACCTGCAGATCGATGTCGAGCAGCGCCGCAGCGCGACGCAGGCCAAGCACCGCGGCGTCGAGCCGCAGCGAGTCCTCGAGATCTACGAGCGGGTCGATCTCGGCGACCATCACCCGATCGACCGCGACGAACTGCGCGATCATGTCGGCGTGCTTGGTGTCCTCCTCGATCAACGTGGGCACCAGCGCGGTGACTTGGCAGCCGAGCTCGCCGAGCAGCGCCTGCATCTCGTTCGAGTCGTCGTAGGCGAGCATCTCGCCCTCGAGGTACTCGCGGGTCAGCACGCACAGGCCCTCGCCGTTGCTGATGAACGCGCCGCCGTCGATCGCCCAGGGCAGCTCGACCAGCTCGGCGCCGTAGCGGCTGGCGAACAGCTGCGGGGCCTGATCGTCGCGCATGCGATCGTCGTCCTCGTAGCTGCTATCGAGCCACAGCGAGCCGGCGTCGACCCGGACCTGGACTGGTCCCCAGTCGCGGATCCACGGCGTGTCGACCACGGTGTCGAAGTGATCGACCAGGTTGCCGTGAGCCTGCACGAGCGACGAGAGCCAGCGCTGCATCGGCGCCTTGCGGTTGCCGACCTCCATCAACACGCCCAAGCCGGTTCCGCTGGCCAGCACCTCGCGACCGATCGCGTCGATGCTCTCGTTCCACGACTCCGTGTAGACCAAGAAGATCTTGTCGGCGACCTCGTAGTCGCCCCGCAGCGTACGGCCGTCGTGCGGCTCCGATTGAACGAC
>CBFGLP010000826.1:0-4134 GCA_965649595.1 uncultured Myxococcales bacterium
CGCTCGGTCGGGTTCGAGCGCGAGGTCCAGGCCGACGTGCTGACCGTCAACGTCAGCCCCGGCGACGCCTTCCTGCTCTGCTCCGACGGGATGTGCAACTACATCGACCTCGACGAGCTGGCTCTGCTCGCCAAGCAGAACTTCTACTCGGACCTCCCGCGCGTGTGCACCGAGGTCGCGCTCGAGCGAGGCGGCGAGGACAACATCACGGTGGTGGTGATCGCCGCCTCGAACGGGCACGACCTTCGGCGTGGTCCACGGGTTCAGCGCAAGACCGTCGCCGATACGATGCCGCCGCAGTGACGATGACCCTAGGTGTGAGCTGACGCGCGTTCGGGCGCTTTGGCTATCGGTGATACCCTCTCGGCCATGCGCGACACCGAGGTGCTTCGCAGCCGCTTGTGGGCGACGATTGGTCTGCCGCTCGCCACCAGCGTGTGGCTGACGGCGTGTGGGGGATCCGAGCCGGCACAACCCAAGCCGGTCGGGAAGAAGGGCGGCGACGCGGGCGAGGCCGCCGACAAGGCCGAGCCGGCCAAGCCGAACGACGGCAAGCCGGCGCAGCCGAGCGAGGCCAAGGCCGAGCCGAAGCCGCTGCCGCCAGGCACCAAGGCCTACGTGCCGCCCGCCACGATCGACGCGATCCCCGAGGGCGAGTTCGACTACTTCGGCCCGGGCCGGGATCCCTACGGCGAGCACGAGGAGGAAGAGGGCTGCCCGAACGGCGACTGGTGCGGCTCGCCCGAGGACGCCGCCAAGTTCGGCTTGACGGGGCTGCCCGACCAGATGAGCTGTCCGGCCAAGCTCGCGGCCAACCCCGAGGCCGCCGAGAAAGAGGACCAAAAGGCCGACAAGTGGAAGGGCTTCTCCTTCCACCCGATGATGCAGGGCCGCCTGATGACCTCGGTGACGACCGAGAAGCGGACCGAGACCGGCGACCAGAACCTGTGCTGCTACCACTGGTTCGACTACTGCTCGGGTCGGCCGCTCTTTGATGGCGAGGTCCAGCAGCTCGCCGAGCTGGTGCCTGCGAGCCCGAGCTCGACCTGGCC
Source organism: uncultured Myxococcales bacterium (assembly GCA_965649595.1). Classification (GTDB taxonomy): domain Bacteria; phylum Myxococcota_A; class Polyangia; order Nannocystales; family Nannocystaceae; genus Plesiocystis. The sequence goes on from CBFGLP010000826.1 coordinate 1,053, forward strand.
TGCGCTCGAGGAGCCTGGCGCGATGATCGACCTGGCGAGCTCGGTTGCCGAGACAAACCTGCGCAAGCTGGTCGCGGCGCGCTGGCTCGAGGACGCTCGGATGGAGCACGCCTCGATCGCCGCGTTTGCGCGGGCGATGCTCGAGCTGATGGCCATGGGCGCGCCGCCGGACCTGCTGCTCGGCGCGGCCGAGGCCGGCGCCGACGAGGTCGAGCACGCTCGGCTCTGCCTGGGCGTCGCGGCGAAGCTCGACGGTCGCGCGTTCGAGCCGAGCCCGCTGCCGGGCTTGCCTTCGCGCGTGCAAGGACCGAGCGAGGCCGACTGGATCCGCTTCGCCCGCGACACCTTCGTCGAGGGCTGCGTGGGCGAGACGATCGCCACGCTGATCGCGACTCGGGCCGCGCGGGTGTGCGAGGACCCGCTCAGCCGCTCGGTGCTCGAGCGGATCGCCGCCGACGAGACCCGCCACGCCGCGCTGGCCTGGCGGACGATCGCGTGGGTGCTCGAGGTCAGCGGTGAGGCGCGGGTGCCCGTCGAGCTGGCGCTGCTCGAGCTGGCCGGGGTGATGTACGAGGCGGCCCAGCGCGATGGATCGGAAGGCCACCTGCCCGACGCCGATCCGCTCGCCGAGCAGCTCGCTGCGTGGGGTCGGCTCGATCGCCGAGCCGAGCAGCTCGCCCGCCGCGACGCGTGGGTCGAGCTGATCGCTCCGACCCTCGATCGCGTGCTCGCCCGCCCTGCCCCCTCGTTCCCGACCCGTCCCAGGACGTGGGCCTGAGTCGCTCGTGACCGAAAAGCCTGGTTCGTCCCTGCGTCGTGCACCGGCCCGCTTTGGTCGCTGGATGGTCGCCTGGCTGGCGGCCGACCGCAGCCGACGCTGGTGGATGCTCTGGCTGTTCGTGGCCGCGTTCGCGGTCCGGCTGCACTGGAACCTCGAGGTCCACCCGCTGAACGAGTACCTGTACTCGGACATGCGCGGGTACGCGACCCGGGCCGATCAGCTGCTCGACGAGCCGTTCAAGGCGTACGAGTACGCGGCGTTCTTCCCCTTCGGTACGTCGTGGTTCATCGCGGCGATCAAGTGGGTGTTCGGGCGCGACAACTGGACGGCGATCGGCAGCATGTACGCGCTGATCGGCGCGCTGATCGTGCCGATGTGCTACGCGATCGCTGACCGCACGATGGGCGAGCGGGTCCGCTGGGTCGCGCCCGCGGTCGGGGTCCTGCTGATCTTCTACTTCCCGCTGATCGGCATCGGCGGCTACTCGCTCAGCGAGCTGCCCTTCGCGTTCTGCCTGACCTGCGCGCTCTGGCTGCTGATCCGCCTGGTCGACGAGGGCAAGGCGCTCGACGCCTGGATGCTCGGGATAACGCTGGGCCTCGGCACCACCGTCCGCTCGCAGATGCTCGCGAGCATCGGCCTGATCGGGCTGCTGTGGTTCTTCACCCGGGTGTGGCCGCTGCCGTGGACCGCCCGCGGCAAGTCGGCAGCGCGGATCTGGCCCAAGCTGACCTGGGGAAAGATGATCCAGGTAGCGATCCCGCTGGCGCTGATCCTCGCTGGCTCCGCGATCCGCTTCAACATCCACACCGGCCGGCACGGGATCGTCTCGGAGAACGGCGCGATCAACTTCGTGTTCGGGCGCTGCCACAACAAGGGCATCCACTCGCGCCCCGACGGCAAGGGCCACGGCACCGTGCGCTTCGCCCCGCCGCCGCTGATCCAGCTCGAGCACCACAGCGCCGACCACCCGGACCACCTGATCCAGCTCGACCCCTTCTTCGGCGACCACCCCGAGCCGCCGCCCAACATCCCTGGCTTCAAGGTCGACGCGCTCGGCTGCAAGAAGCGCGGCTGCTTGGTCGCAGGTAGTGAGATCGAGTACCAGGGCTACATCGGGGACCAGAAGTTGCAGCGCGAGATCGCCATGCACTGTGTGCGCGAGGGCGGGCTGCAGCGCCAGGCCTACTACAGCTTCGTGCACGTCGTGCAGCTGTGGAAGTACGCGCAGATGTGGCCGGATCAGGCCAACCCGCGCCCGCGACCCAAGAACAAGGACGAGTCCTGGCGAGCGCTGCAGGACAACTGGGCAACGATCCACCGCGTGGTGCTGCTGGTCCCGGCCTTGCTCGGGCTGCTGTTCGCGTTCGTGCCTGGCCGTCGCCCCAAGGAGGCGTTGGTCGCGGTCAACCTGTGGGCGCTGCTGATCATCGCGGCGATCTGGATCGGTGGGATCCGCTTCCGCGTGCCTTACGACCCGGTCATCGTGTTGCTGGCCGGGTTCGGCTACGGCTTCGCCTGGGAGCAAGGGCGGAAGCTCGTGGCTCGGGTGAAGGCGCGTCGGCAGGCGGGGGCGCCGGAGGGCTCGTGAGCTCCTCGCTGCGCCCTCGTCGAGGCTCGACGCAGGGATCGGCGGGGGGGTTGTTGAGCCTCGACCCGGCGCGAGCGTTCGTGCGCCGACGCGAGTCGGTAGCCATCCGGAGCCTGCCGGGCTTCGTCCGCGGGCGTCACCGCGTCCCGAGCGAGCACGGCGTCGCAGCCGAGCGCTTCATCCACGAGCTCGGCCAACCCGCGATCGAGCAAGACATCGCCGGCGTGTACCAGGCAGCCAAGCGAGTGCTCGGGCTGCGCAGGCGCGAGCTGGCTCAGGCGGTCGCCGAGGGCGGCGGCAACGTCGACGCGCCGCAGTTTCGCTACGCGCTCGAGCTTCGCCAGGACCCCGACGATCCCGCGCGAGCGCTGTGGCAACGCGAGCTTCGGCTGCTCTGCCCGCCGTCCTCGCTGCCGGCCGACTTCGACACGATCTTCTCGGCCGCCTGCGACGAGCTGGTGATCCCGCTCGTGCTGTCGAGCGAGCTGTCGGCGAGCGAGCGCTTCGACCTCGTCGTCGAGCAGCTCGAGGATTTTTCCGAGCTGCACGGCGGCGAGGTCGAGGAGCACGAGCTCGCAGGTCGCGCGTGCTCAGGGCCGCTCGACCTGCGAGCTCGTGCTCCTCGACCTCGCCGCCGTGCAGCTCGGAGAAATCCTCGAGCTGCTCGACGACGAGGTCGAAGCGCTCGCTCGTCGACAGCTCGCTCGACA
>CBFGLP010000827.1:0-1730 GCA_965649595.1 uncultured Myxococcales bacterium
CGATCTGCTGCGGCTCCCGATGCTCAGCCTGCACAGCCTAGTCCGCTCGCTGCGAGTCAGGCGGCTGCGTCGACAGGCTGGCCAGCCCGCGCGGCTCTTTGGTGGGCCGCGGACCTTCTTCAACAACCGCTTGGGTCCGGCACGAGCGTTTCGCCACCTGACCTTGCCGCTCGCTTCGCTAGACATGGTCAAGCGCCACTTCGACGTCTCGCTCAACGACGTGCTGCTCGCGATCGTGTCCGGGGCGTTCGCACGCATGCGCCAACGCGGCACGCTCGACGGTCCGCCGCTGATCGCCTCGATGCCGCTCGCCGAGCCGGGGATCGAGGACGCGAAGCGGCCCTCACGAGGCCGCGAGCCGGACACCGAAGAGCGCCCGCGCGTGCAGGGCAACCGGGTCGGCAACGCGTTCATCTCGCTCTGCGATCACCTCGTCGACCCCGCCGAGCGGCTCGCCGCGATCCACGAGACCGCGAGCACGGCCAAAGCGATGGCGAGCTGCCGCGGGATCGATCAGCTGCGCCGGTGGGCCGAGTATGACGCCCCTTGGTCGCAGCGCTGGCTATGGAAGCTCGCCCAGGCCATTCATGCGCCGCCGATCAACCTGATCGTGTCGAGCGTCGCGGGCCCCCGCGAGCACCGCTACGTCGGTCGCGCTCGGATCGATCAGCTTTGGTCGGTGGGTCCGCTGGTCGAGCGGGCCGGGCTCAACGTGACGGCGTGGAGCTACGCGGGGCAGATCAGCTTTGGGTTGTTGGCCGACGCCTCCCAGTGGACCCTCGAGCAGCTGGATCAGCTAGTTGGCGACATGCGCGAGGCCGCCGAGGAGCTGGTCGCCCAGGTGCCGCGCGAGCTGCCGCCCGAGCTCGACCTCGTGTCTTGAACAACGCCATGCACACGCTCGACGAGTGGTTTCGTCTGCATCACGGGCTGCGCAAGCAGGGCATCCGGCAGCGCTTGCTCGCGGGGGAGATCCCGGTGCTCATCCGGGTCGATGATCAGTTGATCATGCTGCACCGCAAGCAGCGGTTCTGCGCGCGGATCCTCGATGACGCCTACCACGGGTACAAGGCGGTCTGTCACGTCCCGGTGGCGCTGTTCCTGTGGGCGAGCCAGTTGATCGGCGTGGAGCACGACGCGGATACGCGGCAGCAATTCGGGCGTCTGCGCGACGAGCTGAGCCGAGGGATCGAGCAGCTCGAGCTGGGCGATGAAGGGTCGGACGGCGACCCCGAGGCGGCGACGGTGCGTGCGATTTTGTGTGCTGCCGAGCAATTGGCCGCTGCGTCGCTGGACCACGGGCAGGTCGAGCGAGAGCGACTACAGCAATTCGAGCAGGGCGTGCGCGCGCCGATGGAGCGCTTGATTCGTGCCGCGACCCGACAGGAGCTGACTCGGCTGCACCGCACGGTCGCGTGCTGGACTCACGGGTTGGCGAGCGAGGACTGGGCGCGGCTGCGGGTGGTGATCTGCGCCAACCATCAGGCGCGCTATCGGCAGTCGACCAAGCAGTACTTTCAGCGGCTGCTCGGTGAAGAAGAGAGCGTGGGGGCGAGCGGCGAGCGGCGGGTGGTGTATGCGGAGAACTGCTCGACCGAGGATGAGGCGATCGATCTGCTGGCGACGCACCTGCTGGATCGGGAGATTGGGGCGTTCTTTTTGGGCAGCCCGCTGGCGATGCAGCAGGATCTGTTGGGCGAGGCCGCCAGCGAGGTGCTCGATTCGATGTT
>CBFGLP010000828.1:0-1997 GCA_965649595.1 uncultured Myxococcales bacterium
CGCTCGGTCGGCGAATGGAGCGGATGCTGGTCGCGCTCGGATGAGGCTCCGTCGGGGCCGCAGCAACCCACGAGTGCAATGGGATGGCCTCGTTGGATGAAAGACGAAAGGCCGTCTCTACTCGAGGTCGTCCGGAGCAGCCATCAGCTCCACAGCCGCCTCCACCTGGGGTTGAAAGATCGCCACATCATCGGTGCGAGAGTCCACCTTATCATAAAAGGCGTCCAGCTTCTTCTCGACGCGTGAGAGCCTTTTGTCCATGTCCACCCTCGGCGTTTTGTCCAACACTTTCTTGATGTCCTTGAGCTCCTCGTCCCCCTCGGCCACGCCGAACCCGGAGTCTACCAACTCCGTGACAATGACAGCCTCGTGGACGGTCACGTAACTCGGAAGCTCGACGTCGGCTCGAAAATCTACGATTTTGAGCTCCGCTTGCCTCCGATCGATGGCGCCCCTCGCGAGCCCGAGCTCCACCTCGAGTGCCGTATCGACGAAAGCAGCCTCCCAGCTCGTGAAAGCTGCTTCCGAAGCAGCGTGGAGCAGGAATCCATGTGCACGCTGGGTCTCCAGCACTTCAGCAGCGGCGCTGAGGGACACACGCACTTTCTCGTGATCATCGCACTTCAACAAAGAAGGAGGCGCCCACTCACCGTGACAGACATCCCCATGATGGCGTTTGGCAGAGACGGCGTAGTCGGCGGGCGCCGGCGCCCCTACCTGGCCTGACGGGTCACACACCGAGCGGACATACCCAAGATCCAACGCAATCTTGGACCTGTCACAAAGACGCTCGACCCATATCTTGTCATCTTCGAGCGATGTTTCATCCAGGCCACCGAGTATGATGCTCGACGTCCGAAACATCAACGACGCCGCCCGCTCGCGGCTCAGACCAGGGTGATTCGCCGCCATCACACCTGCGTTCAGGATGTATTGTGATTCCAGGACCTGTTCGTACCTCTCGAGGGGCTCCCGAGCAGACCAGGGCACCGCAAACTGCTCGGCATAACACACCAAAACGTCACCATACCCCACCCGTTTACTACAGTTCCACACGGCCTGTGGTGGTTGCGCCCACGTCGAACCAACCCAGAGCATCGCCAGCGCCGACATACCAATGATCGAGGATCGCGACCGAAACATTACTTACCCTCCAGATCTTTCTTGTGGTCTCGCAATCGCTCCAGTGCATCTTTCCATTTCTTGGTTTCCGCCTTGTGTTTCTCGACATCTTGCTGACACTCGACGACAGTCTGCTCGAGCTGCGCAATCTCTCGACACGCAGGGACTAATGCACCGATGAGCGATGCCACTGCCACAATCACGGTGCCAAGGAGCGCGAGACGAGCTGTCCTGACCTCGGTTGGCACCCGGGGGGGCGTTGGCGGCGGTTGGCGTTCCTCGTTATCCGGCTTCTTGTTCTTCTTGGCTGCCATGCTGCCATATCCCTTGCTTGGGCCTCAGACCTCGGGATCGTGGAGCTTGCCGTCGAGCTTCTCGATCCGCTCCTCGAGCTTGCGCAGCTTCTCGCGCAGGTCCTCGAGCTCCTTCTCGGCGGCGTGCAGGCGCGGCTCCTCGCCCTTGCGCAGATCGGCGATCACCTGATCGACTCGCACCGCCTCCTGGATGGCGACCCGCTTGCGGTAGGCCTCGAGCGCGTGAATGGCCTCGCGGGCACGCGCGGTGTCGAGGCCCTGCACGGCGAATTGACGGACGCGCTCGACCGGATCGCGCAGGAGATCGATCAAGCGCTCGATCGCTCGCTCGCGGGCCCGCTTGTCGAGCCGCCGCGCGAGCTGGCCGAGCGCCAAGGCGGCCGCCGGACGGGCCCGCTCCGAGGTCGCTCCGGGGACGCTGCGCTCGAGCAAGGCCTCGAGCGCTCGCTCGTCGCGGGTCGCCGCGAGGCCCCGGAGCGCGCCGGCCTGCTCGAAGCCGTTGAAGCCCTGCTTCTCGCTGGCTGCGATCAGCGCGTCGATCGGCGCCCGCTCGCGCTGCGA
>CBFGLP010000829.1:0-5541 GCA_965649595.1 uncultured Myxococcales bacterium
CAGGACAAGCCGGTGATCGTGCACCGCTTGATCGCGGCCGAGACGGTCGAGGAGCGGATCTTGGTGCTGCAGGAGCGCAAGCGACAGCTGGCCCAGACGGCTGTCGGCGAGGCTTCGGGGGCGTACGCGATCACGCGGGACGAGCTGCTGGCGCTGCTCGAGTAGCTCGCCGATCCGGCCTGTGGCAGCCGGGCTCGTTTTTTGGTCGTGATTCCGTCAATGCCTCGAGGCCGATCGAATGCTCACATGGCCGACGGGTCGGCCAGTGGCCGGGGGCTCGGCCACCTTTGGTTTTTCGAGTCCGCGTAGGTTGTCGAAATCATTGCGATCTTGATCCGCCTGAACTTTGCATTTAGCGCCGGCATGCCCGGACCCCTGCACGAAGGCATCCTCGCGCTGATCAGCGCCGATCCGCTCTTGGCGATCGAGCTCTTTTGCCAGCTCTCGCGCGTGCCCATCCCGATTGGGCGGCCCGAGATCGTCGATGGGACACTGATTGCCTACAGCTTCAAGGATCAGCCGCGAGAGATTCGCGTCGACCGACTGATCATCCTGCGCCAGGCACACCTGCCTGGTTCTCCCGTGCGGCTAGCAGTGCCCTTCGAAGCGCAGCTTGGCCTCGACTACGAGAAGCGATTTCGCTTGCTCGAGTACATCGCGGCTGTTCGACGTGATTATCGCTGTTCAGCGGACGCGGTGGTGTTCGCGCCATCGCGCGGCTTGGCCGAATCGATTCGTGGGCTCTTCGACGACGAGCCGAAGTTCTGCCCACTGATTGCAGGCCCAGATGCAATTCCAATGATGACCGACCCCGACCAAGCGCTCGCGCGGCCCTCCCTCGCGCTGCTATCTGCCGTCGCTCATGCAGACAGCGAGTTCGGTCATGTCGCCGCCTTGCTCGCCGCTTGGGTGCTCCACCACATTGCGCCGCCACGGCGTCGCTTGTATATGCAGATGCTGATGGCTGCTCTACCCGAAGGTTTGGCATCGGACGTCCATCCCTGGCTGCCCGCCGAGCAAGAGGAGTGGATCCCCAGCGAATTCGAGAAGCGCGGGTATCTGTACAACCGCCTGGTCAAGGACGCGCGGAAGGAGGGACGCCAACAAGGCCTCGAGGAAGGTCTTCAACAAGGTCTTCAACAAGGCGACGCACGCGGCGTGCTCGCCGGGCTCCGCCGCGCGCTCACGCTCGTGCTGCGCTCGCGTGGGCTCGAGCCGACGCGCGCCCAGCAAGCCCGCATCGACGCGTGCGAGTCACGAGCCCAGCTCGAGGAGTGGTTGCTCGTGGCCGAGCACGTGACTCGCGTCTCCGAGCTCTTCCGCAAGCGCTCCCGCTGATCAACCAGGCTCAGCCACCGCCTCGGCCGAGCCCCCGCCCGAACAACACGATCAACGCCGGCAACATCAACAAGTCGGCCAGCAACGCCAAGAGCAACACGAGCGAGCCCAGCAGCCCGAGCGTCGCGAGCGGCGGAAACGACGAGAGCAGGTTCAGCGCGAACCCACCGGCGATCACCAGCGAGGTGATCACCACCGCCTGCCCGCTCCCTCGCAGGGCCTCTCGCACGGCCTTCGCTCGCTCGGCGCGGTCATGGTCCCCCGGCCCGAGCTGCTCGCGGACGCGGACCAAGATGTGCAGCGTGTCGTCCACCGCGATCCCCAGCGCGAGCGTGAGGATCACTGCCGCGAGCGGATCGAGCACCGTGTCCGAGAACCCGAGCACCGCATAGCCGAGCCATAGCGGCAGGAAGTTGGGCGGGAGCGCGATCAAGGCAGGCACCGCCCGTCGAAACAAGAGCACGAGCACGACCGCGATCACCACGAAGAGCTGCGCGAAGCTGCTGCGGAGGTCGTGCGTGATCCGGTTGACGCCGCGGTAGGCGAGCAGCGGGGTGCCGGTCGCGTACGCTTCGACGCCGCTGCCCGCGAGCCGACGCTGCAGCTCGCGCTCGGCTTCGTCGGCGAACGCGGTGAACGTCTTGCCGCCGACGTCGGGCAGCCCCGCGCGGATGCGGGTGCGCTGGCTGCCGTCCTCGGCCTGCAGCCACAGGCGGTCGAGCGGAACCCAGCGTCCGAGCTCGGCGAGTGTCGCGTCGACCTGCGCCCGCTCGCGCGGGACCGTCCGCCCGTTTCCACCCAGATCCCCGAACGCCGCGATCCATCCGGCCAGCCCCTCGACCGAGCGGACCGGCTCGCGCTCCGCCAGCCAGCGCTCGAAGCCCAGCATTCGCTCGAGCAGCGCGGGGTCGCGTAGATCGACGCCCGCGGGTGCGACGAGATCGAGCTCGAGCCCGAGGCTTCCGCCGAGGTTCTCGTCGATCCGCGCGCTGGCGTGGCGGACTGGATGATCGCTGTCGACCAACCCGGTGAGCTTGTTGTCGATCTCCACCCGCGCTGCCAAAGGTATGGCCGCGAGCGCGAGCCCGACGATCACGACCAGCACGAGCCCCGGCCTGCGCGTCGTCACCTTCGCACACAGCTCGACTAGCCCGAGCGCGAAGGGTCGTGCCCGCGCCGACGCCTCTGCGATCTCGAGCGGCACGAACGAGAGCAGCAGCGGGACCAGCACGATCATCAACACGAACGCCAGCGCGACCCCGATCGCGGCGTAGAGCCCAAAGCTGCGCAGGATCGGCATATCGGCGACGAGCAGCGAGGCGAACCCCGCCGCGGTCGTCAGCGAGGTCAGCAAGCACGCGAGCCCGACCCGCTGGGTGGCGATAGCGATCGCTCGGTCGCGGCGCCCGAGCGCAGCGACGCGCACGTCGAGGATCGGCTCGTCGTGCAAGAGCTGCTCGTGAAAGCGCGCGACCATGTGGATCGCGTCGGCGACCGCGATCACTGGCAAGAGCGTGAAGTAGGCCTGATTGAGCAGACCGACCGGCTCTCCGATCCAGCCGAGCAGGCCGACCAGCATCAAGGTCGGCAGCGCGGCCGCGCTCGCTGGGATCAGCACGCCATGGAGCCGCCGGAACACGAGCAGCAAGGCGAGCCCGATCAACCCGAGCGTCAGCGGCACGAACACCAGCTGATCGCGGATCAGCAGCTCGAAGAAGCCCGCCCGGATCGCCGGCACCCCGGCAAGCTCCGCGCGCAGCCCCACCCCCGCGAGCGCGTCCGCCTGCCGGTCGAGGCTCGCCTGCAAGCGCTCGACCGCCGCGGCGGTCCGCTGCACGTCGTCGGAGCTGAACGCGAGCTCGACCACGATCGCTAGCGTGTCGCCCTCGCGCGACAGCAGCGTGGGCACGACCGGCAGCCGCTCGAGCGAGACCCTGCGGTTCGCCGGCGAGAGCTCGGCGAGCAAGAGCCGCTCGGACAGCTCGATGAAGTCGATCGAGCCCGGGTCGTCGGTGGCCGCTCGTGGACGCAGCAAGGCCGGCCGCGGCAGCTCGAGCGTCGCCAGCGAGGTCACCTCGACGACCCCCTCGTCGCGCTCCAGCGCCCGCGAGAGCTCGGCGATCGCCTCGAGCCGCGGCCGGCTCAGTACCCCCGCTCGCTCGTTGGCCGACTCGGGATACACGAGCACCAGCACGAGGTCGTCGTCGATCCCCCAAGCGGCCTCATGAGCCGCGAGCCGCTCGGCCATCGCCCGCTCGCCGCCGTAGAACGCCGCGGACGAAAAGTCGATGCGCAGGCGAACCAGCCCTCCACACGCAACCAGCACGAGGCCCAAGAGCACGAGCAACGCGAGGGTTCGACGGCGAAGCAGCGCGGCGACGAGGCGGGCGAGCACCACGGGCAGTCTACTTGGCCCGGCGTGCGCATGGTGGGATGCTGGTCGAGATGAGCGAGCCGGATGCAGCCCTTCAGCCTGGATGGGCCGACTCTGCCCAAGCCGTCGAGCGGGACGTCGGCCGCCACGGCACGGGCCCGCTCCCGCGGCCAGAGATCCGGCGTCCGCCGGTCTTGTTCGGCTCGACGCAGCCGCTGGTCGAGCGGCTCGAGCAGCTGCTCGGCGGCCCCTTGCTGACCTACTGGGTCTCGCCGAACGCCAGCATGGCGCACGAGGACGTGCTCGCGCTCGATCACGTCCTCCGCCGAGCCAAGTCCGTCGACCAACTCTTCTTGTTCATCAAGTCCGACGGTGGCCAAGGCACCGCCGCGCTGCGCATGACCAACATCTTGCGGCACTGGGCCCGCCGCGTGACCGCCCTGGTCCCGCTCGACGCGGCCTCGGCCGCGACGATGCTAGCGATCGGGGCCGACGAGGTTCAGATCGGCCCGCTCGGCTACCTGTCCGCCGTCGACACGTCGATCCGCCACGAGCTCTCACCCCTCGACCACGTCAACGAGCGAGTCAGTGTCAGCCACGACGAGCTGATTCGGGTCGTCCGGCTGTGGAGTCGGCAAGAGCAGGACAAGCCCCCGTCCGACGAGCCCGCCACCAACCCCTGGGGCGCGCTCTTTCAGTACGTTCACCCGCTGGTGATCGGTGCGGTCGATCGCGCGAGCTCGCTCTCGATCAAGCTCTGCACCGAGATCCTGTCCTATCACATGAGCGATCCGCAGCAGGCCCACGCGATCGCCCGGGCGCTCAACGAGGACTACCCCGCGCACGGCTACCCGATCACCCTCCGCGAGGCTCAACGCATCGGCTTGCTCGCCAAGCCGCTCGCGCCCGAGGTCGACGCCCTGCTGATCCAGCTCGGTCAGCTCTACGCCGAGATGGGCCAGCGCGCCGACACCGACTTCGACCCCCGCAATTATCACAGCAACGAGATCCGCAAGATCGTCGAGACTCGCTCGGTCCAGCTCTATTACCAGGTCGACAAGGACTGGCACTACCGCGAAACCGAGCGCCGCTGGACGGCTCTCAACGATCGCAGCTCCTGGCGCGAGATCCGAGCCGTCGAGGGCGAGGAGCACTCGAAGGTGATCCACTTCGGCTGATCCGAGTCCGGCCAGCACGCTGGCCCTTTTGGTCGCCGCGCCAAGTGGACCCGATCCGCCCCCCCGGGTATATCCAGCGAGCCCTCGTGAATCATCCGATCACTCCCTCCGATCCCGACGCCCTGCGGCTGCTCGCCCGCACCCATGAAGCGCTGCTCGAGCAGATCGAGCGCCGCGTGATCGGCCAGCGCGAGGTCGTCGAGCTGCTGCTCGTCGCGCTCTTCGCTGGCGGCCACGCGCTCTTCGTCGGCGTCCCCGGCCTCGCCAAGACCTTGCTGGTCAGCAGCCTCGCCGAGGCGATGGATCTCGAGTTCTCGCGCATCCAGTTCACCCCCGATCTGATGCCGAGCGACATCACCGGCTCCGAGGTGCTCGAGGAGGACGCCCACGGCCACCGCAGCTTCCGCTTCATCCCGGGCCCGGTGTTCTGCAACCTCCTGCTCGCCGACGAGATCAACCGGACGCCGCCCAAGACCCAAGCCGCGCTGCTGCAGGCGATGCAGGAGGCCAAGGTCAGCGCCGGCGGCAAGACCCACCCACTGCCGCTGCCCTTCCACGTGTTCGCGACCCAAAACCCGATCGAGCAAGAGGGCACCTATCCGCTGCCCGAGGCCCAGCTCGATCGCTTCATGCTCGAGATCCAGGTCGGCT
>CBFGLP010000830.1:0-5023 GCA_965649595.1 uncultured Myxococcales bacterium
CCAAGAGCTGGTCGAAGGACCGCTGGATCCCAGCCGGACGCTCGGAATCCTGCGCCAGTGCTGCAAGGCGCTCGCAGCCGTCCACGCCGCGGGCTTGGTCCATCGTGACGTCAAGCCCGACAACATCGTGCTGCTGCGCGAGGACTTCAAGGTCGACGTGGTCCGGCTGGTCGACTTCGGGATCGCGGCGGCGCCCGGCAGCAAGCCGCCGGTCGCCGGGACGCCGACCTACATGGCGCCCGAGCAGATCCGCGATCAAGAGTTCGACGCGCGGCTCGACGTGTACGCGCTCGGCTGCGTGGCCTATGAGATGTTGACCGGCACGCCGCCCTTCTCCGGGCGCTCGCCGATGGAGGTGGTCGATCGTCAGCTGCACGAGCAGCCGATGGCGCCGAGCATGCTGCGGCCCGAGCTGCCGCGCGAGTTCGATGACGTGGTGCTGCGCTGCCTGTGCAAGCGAGCGGACGAGCGCTGGCAGACCATGGCCGAGCTCGAGGAGGCGTTGGTCGGCGCTCAGCTCGAGGCCGGGCTGACGACGGCGTGGGACGACCTGCCGATGCCCGACCTGTCGATGAGCCGTCGGGCGGCCCTGGCCCAGCGGATGTCGGAGCAGCAGCCGCGCGAGCGCAAGCGTCGACGGACGATCTATCTGGTCGCCGGAGCCACGGCGGTGCTGGCCTCGTTGCTGACGATCGGCTCGCTGTTCGCCTTGGGGCCGCTGGCACCGAGCGAGGTGGTCGAGCGGACCGACGAGGGGCACGACGTGCTCGAGCAGATCGACGCGCTCACGCGCGAGGCTCGATTGGCAGCAACGGCTGCGGCGTGGGTCTATCCGCCGCAGAACGATCCGCGTCGACCGACCGCGTTCGTGCGCGTCCATCAGCTCGAGAGCATCAAGGGGCCCGCAGCGGCGCTCGCCAAGCTGCGCGCGACCGAGCTGCGGCGCGAGTTCGCCGACGTGCTGGTCAACCTCGGCGACCAATATTGGGGCAGCGAGCAGGGCCGGCCCTTCGCGCGCGAGTTCTATGCTCAGGCGCTGCTCTTCGACCCCGAGCAGGCCCAAGCACGAGAGCGCAGCGCATTGACCCCCTTGGCGCTGGCCGAGGTCGGTGAGCGAGCGCGGACCGGTGAGCTCGAGCCGATCGAGCTGGAGGCGGGCGAAGTGCTGGCGGCGCTGGCCGAGCGCGACGCGACGCGGCGCGGCGATCGAATCGAGCGCTTGTTGGTCGACGAGCGTACGCCACGATCGCTGCAGACCCGCGAGAGCCTGGCCTCGCTGCTGGCGACCACTCGCAAGCGGGTCCGGGGCGGGTCGGAGGTGATCGAGCAGGCGAAGGTCGAGGAGGCCGAGGCCGAGGCCGAGCTGGTCTTGCAGGACGCGGCCGACAGCGTGCGCGACCCGAGCGAGGCAGCGAAGTGGATCGCCAAAGGCCACGCCGCGCTGGCTCAGGGCTCGCGCGGCAAAGCTGCCTCGTACTTTCACCGCGCGATCGCGGCCGATCGCCGGGCGAGCCCGGCGTTGGTCGGGCTCGCCAACGTCTACTTCGACGACGGCGAGTATGCGCAGGCGCTCGCCTATGCCCGTCGAGCGGTCCGCTTGCGTCCCCGCGACGGCGAGCTGCGGATGCTGCTCGGCGACGCGTATCTCAAGGTGCTCCGCTATGACGCGGCGCGCTCGGCTTACGTGCGAGCCCGCGAGCTGGGTGTCCGCGAGGCCGTCGATCGGATCGAACACCTCGACGCGCTGATGCGCTGACGTTCGCCCAGGAGGACGTGCTCATGTTCGCTGCTCTCCTGTTCTCTGCCCTCACCAGCATCACACTCGCACCCTCGACGAGCGGCGCGACCGGGGACGTTGCGACGCCCCGCGTAGCGATCTTGCCTGCCCACATCGAGGGCTCGCTGACGCCGGCCGATCGCACGCGCCTCGACGAGCGCATGCTCAAGGCCTTCGATCGCGCGAGCATCGAGCTGCTCCCGATGCGGACCGTGCGGGCGGCGCTCGAGCGCCACGACGGCTGCACGCGCGACTCGTGCTTGCGCGAGCTGGCCGGCGAGCTCGAGGCGGACTTCGTGATCATGACCGAGGTCCACGCGCGCAATCGTGACTACGAGGTGGTGTTCACCTTGGTCGAGGCGGAGCCGGAGCTCGAGATCAGCCGGGTCGAGCTCGCGTGCCCGGTCTGCGGCGCCAACGAGGTCGTCGATCTGGTCGGCAGCAAGGCCAACGTGGTCCGCGATCGGATCTTGGTCGACCGCGATCCTGCCCGCCTGACCCTCGACGGCGGGCCGAAGGGGGCGGTGGTCGAGCTCGACGGGCGCCGGATCGGGCGGCTGCCCTTCACCGGCTCGGTGCCGCCGGGCGAGCACGAGCTGGCGATCATCGCGGCGGGTTACTACAGCGAGGTCGTGCCGCTGGTTGCTGTCGCGGGCGCGGAGGAGCGGATCGAGATCAACCTCGAGCCGAAGCCGAAGACCCACTGGCATCGTCCGGTCGGCTGGGTCGCGCTCGGGACCGGCGGCGCGACCTTGGCCGCGGGCGTGACTCTGCTAGCGCTGCACGGCAAAGCCTACGGACCGCGCTGCGAGGACCCCGAGAACATCGACGCGGAGGGTGACTGCAAGTGGCAGTACACGACGCTGGGTCCCGGCGTCGGGCTGACGATCGCAGGCTCGGCCTTGGTCGGGCTCGGCAGCGGGCTCTTGGTCGTCGATCGCCGTCGGCGCGAGCACGGCGGTGACCTCGACGACAGCAAGTCGGAGCTGCGCGTGCACGTGAGGCTGAGCCCGACCTCGATCGGCATGAAAATGGAATTTTGAGCGCGCCACGGGTCACTAGCGCGCACCTCGTTTCGCAGCCCGCCGACTACCCTTTCGCGCTCGAAGGGTGTACATCGGCGAGACCTTGACCGGGTCCGGACCGCGGCGCATCGGGTTGCTCGATCCCTTCGGTGGGCTCGCGGGCGACATGCTCTTGGGGGCGTTGATCGATCTCGCGGCCAGCGACGCGACCGGCTCCGGTGAGACGATTCAAGACTTCGCCGCGTGGTTGAGGCTCGAGCTCTTCTCGCTCGGGCTGCACGGTTGGTCGCTGCGGGTCGAGGCGACCGAGCGGCGACAGATCGGCTGTACCCGGGCGAGCTTCGACATCCCGCCCGAGCACCGCCACCGGCACTTGCCGGAGATTCGCGATCGCATCGCGGCGTCGAGCCTGCCGGCGCGGGCCAAGGCCAAGGCGATCGAGAGCTTCGAGCGGCTGGCCGAGGCCGAGGCGCGAGTGCACCGGATCCCCGTCGACCGCGTGCACTTCCACGAGGTCGGGGCCGCCGACGCGATCTTGGACATCTGCGGCTGCTCGCTGCTGCTCGATCGGCTCGGCGTCGACGAGCTGCGCTGCGGTCCGCTGCCCGGCGGCTCGGGCACGATCCGCTGCGACCACGGCGAGCTGCCCTGCCCGGCGCCCGCGGTCGTGTACCTGCTCGAGGACTTCGTGGTGCTGCCCGGGGTCGGTGAGGGCGAGATGGTCACGCCGACCGGAGCGGCGTTGCTGCGCGCGTGGGGTCGAGCGCTGCGACCGGGCGAGCTGGGATTGGCCCACATGCGGACCGGTTACGGCGCGGGCACGCGCTCGAGCAGCGTCGTGCGTCTGGCCATTGGTGAGGCGCGGCTGCTCGCGCACGCGAGCCCGGACGGGGACGCGAGCGCGGGCGAGTGGCTGCGCGACGAGGTGCTCGTGCTCGAGACCCACCTCGACGACGAGACCGGCGAGCACTTGGCCTACGTGGCCGAGCGCTTGCTCGAGCGAGGCGCCCTCGATGTCGCGTTCGCGCCGCTGACCATGAAGAAGAACCGCCCCGGCGTCGCGCTGACCGTGATGGTGCCGCCGGCCCTGCGCGCGGACGCGATCGCGTTGCTGCTGCACGAGACCACGGCGCTGGGCGTGCGCGAGCAGATCGTGACCCGGACGATCCTCCCGCGCCGCAGCGAGACGATCGACACCGCTTGGGGTCCCGTGCGGATCAAGTGGGCTGGTGGGCGGCCACGTCCGGAGTACGAGGATCTGGCCGCGCTCGCCCGCGCACACCGGCTCCCCCTGCACGAGGTCGAGCAGCGGGTGCTGCGATCACTGAGGAGCGAGCCATGAGCGAGGCACACGAGCTCGCCGATCCAGAGCGCGCGCAGGCCGAGGCCGACCTCGTCGCGCTCGAGGCCATCTTGGCCAGCTACGGGCCGACGATCACCGCCTTCTCCGGCGGCGTCGACTCGACGTTGGTCGCGGCCGTGGCCCAGCGGGTCCATGGCGAGCGAGCGCTGGCCGTCACCGGCGTGTCGCCCTCGCTGGCCAACGCCGAGCGTGAGCACGCCGAGCAGCTCGCCGCCCAGCTCGGCCTGCGTCACCGGCTGATCACCACGCACGAGATCGAGCGACCCGGCTATCAGGCCAACGCGGGCGACCGCTGCTACCACTGCAAGACCGAGCTGTTCGAGCAGCTGGTCGAGCTCGCGCGCGTCGATGGTTACTCCGCCGTGCTCTCGGGCGACAACCTCGACGATCTCGGCGGCCACCGGCCGGGCCTGCGGGCGGCCAGCGAGCAAGGCGTGCGCAAGCCCTTGGTCGAGGCCGGGCTCGGGAAGCCACGCATCCGGGCGCTCGCTCGCTTGCTCGGCCTGCCCAACCATCACAAGCCCGCCGCGCCTTGCTTGGCCAGCCGCGTGCCGCACGGGACCCGGGTCGACGCGGGCGTGCTCGCTCGCATCGAGCAGGCCGAGGCGGGCGTGCGAGCGCTCGGCTTCACCGAGCTCCGCGTGCGTCACCACGGCGAGCTCGCGCGGCTCGAGCTGCCGCCGAGCGAGCTCACCCGAGCGGTCGAGCAGCGCCACGCCTTGATCGCGGCGGTCAAGCGGGCCGGCTACTTGTTCGTCACGCTCGATCTCGCGGGCTTCCGCTCGGGCTCGCTCGAGGTGTTGCTGCGGCGGGCTCCCGAGCGGGGCGGGGAGGCGAGCACGTGAAGACCACCGCAGC
>CBFGLP010000831.1:0-1593 GCA_965649595.1 uncultured Myxococcales bacterium
CGACGGCGGCTCGCCGCAGAACCTCTTCTTCTACCACGGCGGCGACGTCGACCCGAACGGGACCAAGATCGGCGCGTGGGCGCTCGGCTGGTCGGCGAAGGTCGGTCTCCACCTCTTCCAGGTGTTCGTGACCAACACCCGCAACATCCACACCAACTTGGTCGCGCCCGGCGGCGACACGAAGAACCCCTTCAAGCCCTTCGGCGACTTCTTCTTCGGCTTCAACATCAGCCGGCAGTGGAAGCTGTGATCATGCGGATGCAGGAGCGAGCCATGACCCTTCCCTACGCCCTTCGATGCACTCGCGCGCACGTCGGCTTGACCGGCCTCGCGCTCCTCGCCAGCGCTTGCGGGCTCGAGGAGGTCGAGGACGGCGGCCAGACCGACGAGATCCCCGCGGCCGTCCAAGCGGCCTTCGACGAGACCTGCGCGACCAACTCGAGCTGCCACGGCTCGGGCAGCGCGTTGGTCTCGCTCGCGCCGGGCGAGAGCGCGGCGATCCTCGAGCTGAGCTCGGGCGCGACCGGTGAGCCCTTGGTGGTGATCGGCGACGTCGAGGGCTCGTACCTGGCCAAGAAGATGCTCGGGACCGACATCGTGGGCGGGCCGATGCCGCTGTCGAGCCAGAGCCCCGACGACGCGGTCAACATAGCGATCATCCTCGGCTGGATCGCCGGCGCGCCGCTCGACGCGGGTGACGAGTCGGGCGACACCGGCGAGGCCGGAGACGGCGACGGCGACACCGGCGAGGTCGTCTGCTACGCCGACAAGCCGCTGCCTGCGATGCCGAGCTTCGAGGCCGACGTGTGGCCGGTGCTCGAGCAGCGCTGCACGGCTGGTTGCCACGAGTCGATGACGGTCGCTCCGCACATGCCCGACGCGATGGCGGCCTACACGAGCCTCGTCGACGCGATGAGCCCTACGGCGAACGCGATGCTGGTCGTGCCTGGGGATCCGCAGGCGAGCTATCTATGGCACAAGCTCGCGGCCACGCAGACGAGCGTCGATGGTGGCGGGGGCCTGCCGATGCCGGCGACCGGGGACCTGTGCGCGGTCGAGCTGCAGATGATCCATGCGTGGATCTTGGCAGGAGCAGAGATCTAGATTAGCCCCCCCGCAGACGTCGAAGCCTCAGCCACGCACGGCCGCTTCGCGGCCGCGAGGTCGCTGGGCGACCTCGGTGGGCTGGTTCGGGGCTCGCAGTCGCTCGTCTGGCCCCCAAAGGGGGCTTCTAGATTACGCCGAGCGCTTGGTCTTGGCCGCCGCGATCAGCTCCTCGCTGATCTTCCACAGCCGCTCCGCCGCCGCGTCGTCCTGCGCGGCGGCGGTCGTCTTGGCCGGCCGCGACTTCGCATAGTACCCGCCGGTCTTGCCCTCGAGCTCCGGCGAGCTCGCAACATGGATCGTCGTCGCCGCGCCCTTCTCCGCGGTCAGGAAGAAGGGCCGCCCCAGCCACATCGCGAAGCGGGTCGTCTTGGACTGGATGTCGTCGTTGGCCGCGAACCCGGTTGCGACCACGCCCGGGTGCACCGCGTTGACGGTCACACCGGTGCCCTCGAGCCGCTTGGCGAGCGCGCGGGTGAACAGGATGTT
>CBFGLP010000832.1:0-1805 GCA_965649595.1 uncultured Myxococcales bacterium
CGCCGCCGCCCCCGACCCGCAAGAAGTGATGAGCGCTCGTCGACTGACCGCCCTCGTCGCCATCGCCATGCTCGGCGCCATGCTCGGCGCCTGCTCGAAGCCGGACGCCCCTGCGCAGGACAAGGCCGCGACCGAGCGCGAGGCCAGCCGATCGGATGCGCCAGCGGGCGAGCCCCCACCGCTGCGCGCCGACGGGACGATCTTCGCCGAGACCGAGCTGATGGGCACGCGGGCGTCCGTCAACCTCTGGCTCGCGCCCGACGAAGACGGCAGCAAGGCCACACAGGCGATCACCGACGCGATCTACGAGATGTCGCGGATCGAGTCGATCGCGTCCGAGTGGCAAGCCGACAGCGAGCTGAGCCGGCTCAACCGCAACGCTGGCGGCGAGCCGATGAAGGTCAGCCCCGAGCTGCTCGAGATCCTCGTCCGAGCCAAGCAGGTCAGCGCCGACACGCAGGGCTTGTTCGACGTGACCTTCTACGCGGTCGGTGAGCTGTGGAGCTTCACGCCCGGCAGCAAGCCGCCGCCCGCCGACTCGATCGCGCAGCGGCTCCCCTTGGTCGACTGGCAGGGGGTCGAGATCGACGAGGCCGCCAGCACGGTTCGACTGCGCGAGCCGGGCATGAAGATCGGCCTCGGTGCGATCGCCAAGGGTTATGCCGTCGACAAGGCCGCCGAGCTGCTGCGCGAGCGTGGTTATCGGCACCACATCGTCGAGGCCGGTGGCGACACCTACGTGACCGGGGACAAGGGCGGAAAGCCCTGGCGAGTCGGCGTGCAGGATCCCGAGCAGGCCGCGGGGCGGATCGGGCACATCCCCACCCAGGATCAGGCGGTCGTGACCTCGGGCAACTACGCGCGCTTCTTCGAGTGGGAAGGCGTGCGCTACACCCATATCTTCGATCCGCGGACCGGCTGGCCGATCCCTGCCGACCGCACGCCCAAGAGCGTCACCTTGGTGGCCAAGGACGCGACGATCGCCGACGCGTACTGCACGGCGGTCAGCGTGATGACGCCGCAGGAGGGGCTCGCGTTCGTCAACGCGAGGCCGGAGCTGGGCGCGGTGATCATCGGGCCCAACGACGAGCTGCTGGTGTCGGACACGCTGAAAGACCGCTTCGTCGACGAGCGCGAGACGGCTGCGCCGGCTCCGGATCGCTGACTGCGAGCGCTCGTGATCGACCCGCGCTCGGCTTGGCACATCCAGGCCGAGGTCCGCCGCTCATGAAGACGCTCGCCCCGCTCGCCCTCGCGCTGCTCGCCTGCCTGTCCGCCACCGCGTGCGACCCTGGCGAGATCGAGCTGTCGCCGACCGACGAGGCGCTCTCGGGTCCGATCAGCGCGATGGCGACCCCGACCGGCCTGCCCTGCGAGAACGTCGGCGAGCTCGCGGCCTGCCCCGACGGCAGCAACGCGATGTGCGACTACATGGGCGCCTCGGACGGCCACGAGTACGGGCCCTGCTTGACCGACGAGGAGCTGGTCTGCATCCCCGGCGACACCCGGATGACCGGCGTGCCGACCGAGGACGACCCCTGCTCGGTAATCTACTGGCACTGCGAGTCCCACGGTGGCGTGCCCGAGTGGGTCGAGGAGACCTGCTACACGCCGCTGGTGTTGCAATTCGACGCCGGACCGATCGAGATGATCGCCGCCGAGTCGACCCCGATGTCGACCTTCGACATCAACATGAGCGAGGGCTCTTGCGTCACGACCGACTGGCCGAGCGCGGCCACGCCCTGGTTGGTCGCGGATCTCGATCGCAGCGGCACGATCGACGGCGGCCACGAGCTGTTCGGCTC
>CBFGLP010000833.1:0-2445 GCA_965649595.1 uncultured Myxococcales bacterium
AGCCTGGTCTTCTACCTCGCCGGCGCCGATCCGGCGGCCGACGATCCGCTCGGCAATTGGCAGATCAGCGACGAGGGCATGCTCGCCCGCGATCGCTTCGTGCTCGACTCGCTGCGCTCGCGGGCGATCGGCAAGGTCGTGTGGGTGCTCGGCGGTGGCTACGGCAGCGAGGCCTGGCGCCACTCCGCCCGCGGCCTGATCTACGCGCTCGGCGGCCCCGAGCGGGTAGACCTCCCCTCGTCGCAGTCGATGACCTTGATGCGATTTCGCCACCTCGCCCGGGTCATCGATCCGAGCGAGCTCTCGGGCACGACCCCCGGCGAGCTGCGCTTCGACGAGAGCGACCTGTTCGGCGCCGCGCCGGTCGACGCCCGCGAGCCGCCCCGCGTGCTCGGCTACTACACGCGCCACGGCGTCGAGCTGGCGCTCGAGCGCTACGGCCTGCTCGGGCGCCTGCGCGCGCTCGGCTTCGAGCCCCGGCTCGAGTTCGATCACCACGCCGACGCTGGCGACACGCTGCGGATCTTCGGTGATGCGACCGCCAACTCGTTGCTGGTCGAGCTTCGGGTCCGCCGCGACCGCGAGACCCTGCCCGGCATGGAGCTGCTGCGGATCGAGTGGATGCTGCTACAGAACCCCCGCGCGAGCTGGACCGCGGGTCGCCATCCGCTGCCCGGGCAGCGCCACCCGGGCCTGAACATGTTCGACGACGTCGCGATGCTCATGCTGATGGTCTGCGAGCGCCTGCGCCTCGACGGGATCGTCGTGGTCCCCTCGCACTTCCACGTCGCCGCGCGCTGGCACGGCCGCATGAGGTTCGTCGATCCGGTCGACGAGGGACGCTTTCGCGCGCTCGAGCAGCTGCTCGAGCCGCTGCCCTTGGCCGAGGCGACGCTCGCCGTCGACAGCGGCCGTGTCATCGACGCCGACACCCACGAGCCCTTCCGCTATCGCCCCGCCGCGATGGTGCTCCCGTCGAGCGATGCGCTCCAGCGCCGCTTCGACGACGACTGGGAGCGCGGGGCCGCCGAGGTCGCGGCCGAGCTTCGGCTCGCGCTGGTCGCGAAGCCGAGCGCACCACGATCGGCTCGCTCGCAGCCGGTCGCTCGCGAGCGAGGGCCTCAGCCGCTCTGATCGCGGCCCCGATACTCGTGCGCCCGCTTCAAGTACGCCCGCCAGCCGCCCTCGATCATCGCCCGCTCCTTGTCCCCACACTTGCGAACCACCCGCATCGGGTTGCCGGCCACCAGCGTCCCCGCCTCGACGATCTTGCCCGGAGGCACCAGCGTGCCCGCGGCGACCAGCGCACCGGACTCGACGACCGCGTTGTCCAGCACGATCGAGCCCATCCCGATCAGTACGTCGTCGCCGATCGTGCAGCCGTGCAGGATCACCGAGTGGCCGACCGTCACCCGGGCGCCGACGCTGGTCGCCGACCAGCCCTCCGTACAGTGAATCACGCAGTTGTCTTGGATCGACGTGCGAGGCCCGATCCGGATCGGCCCATCGTCGCCGCGCAAGGTCGCGTGGGGCCAGATGCTGGCCTCGGCTGCGATCTCGACCTCGCCGATCAGCAGCGCGGCTGGGTGAACGTACGCGGACGGGTCAATCTGCGGGAGCTTGCCTGCGAAGGCCTCGAGCATCGCGGGACCTTAGCACCCGAACGCTCGACGCACGCCCCCCGATCACGTCCGCATAGACCGCTGAGGTCGGCTTTGTTATGAGTCGGCAATGGCGCTACAGGGTGAGCCCAAGCCCGGAGACCGCTACGGCCAGTTCGAGGTCCTGCGCGTGCTCGGCTCGGGCGCGTTCGCCTGGGTGCTGGCCGTGAAGGCGCCCGGCCACGACGAGCCGGTCGCGCTCAAGCTCTCGCGCACCCCGGTCATGTCCGAGGACGTCGCGCTGAGGGCTCTGCGCGAGATCCGGGTGCTCGAGGCGCTCCGCAACCCGCACGTCGTGCACGTGCTCGACCACGGGCTCGGCGAGGACGAGCGCTGGTACATGGTCATGGAGCTGCTCGAGGGTAACGACCTCGCGACCGTGCATGACTTCGATCGTCCGCTGCCGCCTGCCGAGGCCGTGCGGGTCGTCTACGAGGCCTGCGTCGGGCTCGACGAGGCCCACCGGCTCGGCATCGTCCACCGCGACGTCAAGCCCGGCAACATCTGGGTCCTGCCCGACGGCACGATCAAGGTGATCGACTTCGGGCTCGCGCGCGCTTGGGACGTGCGCTCGACCTTCGGCGAGAACGCGACCGTCGGCCACATGCTGATCGGCACGCCTCACTACGCCCAGCCCGAGCAGATGCACGACGGCAAGCTGACCCCGGCGAGCGATGTGTACAGCCTCGGCGTGGTGCTCTACGAGCTGCTCTCGGCCCGCATGCCGCTGTTCGCCAAGGAGCCCTGCAACGCCGTGCGCGAGCGCCTGCTCGAGGAGCCGCTC
>CBFGLP010000834.1:0-1652 GCA_965649595.1 uncultured Myxococcales bacterium
CGCTCGGTCAGCTTGCCGCGCTCGCGCACCTCGTTTTGGATCCGCCGCTCGATCAGCTCCCACAGCGCGGGCACGCCGATCAGGCTGGTGACCTGCGCGGCCTGCAGGCCCTCGATCAGCCGGTCACCTTGGATCTCGTCGAGGTAGACGACCCGAGCCCCGCGCGAGAGCGGCAGCAGCATGCCGCAGGTGAACTCGAAGGTGTGGTGGAGCGGCAGGACCGAGAGCACCCGGTCGTCGTGCTGGAGCGGGAACAGAGGCGCGAGCGCGGCGATCAGCGCGGTGAAGTTCTCGTGCGTGAGCATCACGCCCTTGGGATCGCCGGTCGTGCCCGAGGTGTAGAGCACCGACGCGAGGTCGTGATCGTCGATCTCGACCTCGGGCGCGCGCGGGGCCGGCTGCTCGGGGTGCGGCGGCAGGACGGCCTCGTGGAGATCCCAGCGCGGGCACAGCTCGTCCTGGTCGGGCTGACTCAGCTCGACAACGTGCTCGTCGAAGAGCGCGAGCTTGGCCTTCGACTTGCGCAGCACCGTCGCGAGCGGGCGGGCGTCGTAGTCCTTGTCGATCGGGACCGCCGCGGCGCCGCAGCGGATGATGCCGAAGTAGGCGATCGCCCAGTCGGGGTGGTTGCGACCACCGAGCGCGACCCGATCGCCCTTGCGCACGCCGAACGCCCACAGCTTCTCGGCCAGCGCCGCCGAGCGGCGCTCGAGGTCGCGGTAAGTGATGCGGGTCAGCTGCGGCGGATCGCCCTCGAGCCGCTGGAACGCCAGCGCGTGCTCGTGCCGCTCGCAGAGATCCTCGAGCATCGCTACGAGGTTGTCGTGCCGCCGCAGCGGCTTGGTCTCCTTGCGCAGCTTGTCTTCGAGCAGCGGGATCGAGAAGGTCTCGACGCCCTTGTGGTGGATGTCGAGCCAGTAGTGGCGCCAGTCGATCTCGTGCGGGGTCCAGGGCAGCTTGGCCTGGTCGGCCTCGCTGAGGCTGGCCATCAGCTTGCGCGTGTTCTTGGCCGAGAATCGGTACTCGTTGGCGGTGATGAAGGGCAGGAACGCCTCGAAGATCGCCTCGATGTTCTGGCGTTGCTTGGCCAGGCTCTTGGCGCCCTTCTCGAGCGGCGCGGTCCAGCGCTCGACCGGGGTGTCGTGGAAGCGACCGAGCAACGACGCGACTTGGTTGGCTCGCTTGGCGACCGCAGGCGCAGACCAACGCTTGTACACGTCGGTGTGCATGATCGCCGGCTCGAGGTGCTTCTGCGCGAGGTTGAGGACCGCGTTGCCCTTCGACTTGTTGCCGTAGTAGATGCGCTTGCCGAGCCCGATCAACTCACCCGCGCGGCGGGTCTTGAGCGGGTTGATGTCCGAGCTGCACAGCTGGTAGCAGGTCTCGTGGCGGTCGGCGAGCAGGGCCACGAGCGCGGCGATCATGCCGGCCGCGCACAGGTCGACCGGGATCGCGTCGTAATAGCACTTGTCGCTGACCGGAATGATCTGCTGGCCCTTGTAGGCCAGGTACATGATCGGCGTGGACGTCGAGATGCCCTCGCACCAGCCGACCTTGGGGAACTCGATCGCCGACTCGACGATCGAGGGCCGCACGATCGTCAGGCGCAGGCCGGCGCGCAGCAGCACCTGCTCGCCGATGCTCTTGGTGTA
>CBFGLP010000835.1:0-2381 GCA_965649595.1 uncultured Myxococcales bacterium
AATCGATCTGTCGATAAATCGATCTATCGATAAATCGATCTGTCGATAAATCGATCTATCGATAAATCGATCTATCGATTCGTCATATTGGATTCATTTATTCGATCCGCGAGTAGACCGTGAACATCTCGACCTCGGTCAGCGCGACCAGCCGATGCTCGCGCTCGGGGTGGACGTGGACCGGGGCGGCCGGCAGCATCTCGACGCGATCGACACCCTCGCCCTCGCGCTCGAGCACCTCGAGCACCGCGCGACCGCCCGTGAGCATCACCACCATGTCTCGGCGGCCGCGGGTCGAGACCAGGACCTTCTCGCCGGCCCGCACACGCAGGATCTTGCAGGTGTAGCTCGCCGCGTCAGCCCACACGAACTCGCCGCCGAACGAGCGGGCCTCGAAGGGCGGGCCGAAGTCGCTCTGCTCGATGTCCTCGTTCGCGTCGACCTCGCCGTCGTCGTCGTCATCGTCGTCGTCGTCGGCCTCGGGCTCGTCCGACTCTTCGGAGGCGGGCTCCTCGTCGCCGTCGTCCTCGAGATCCTCGTCGACGTCGCCTGCGACCGGGATGTCCTGCTCGTCTGGGCCCTCGACGGGCTCGTGTGCACTGCTCATGCCGGGCTCACTCTACCTTGTCGCTCGGGCCTGCGTCAGCGCTTCCGCTCCAGGTCCCGGGTAGAGGCGGCCCAGCGGGCCATGATCGCGCGGCAGCAGACTGGCGTCACTCGCCTTGCTTGGCGTCCTTGGGCTGCTCGGACTCCTTGGCCTTGCTGCCCTTGGGCTTTTGAGCCTTGGTCTTGCCGTCCTTGCCCTTGCCCTCGTCCTTGGCCTCCTTGGCCTCCTTGGCCTCGGCGTCGGCTTTGTCCTTGGCCGCGTCGTCGACGTAGAGCTCTTCTTCGGTCTTGCCCGCGTCCTCGCCCGCCTGGCGGTTTTGCAGCGCCAGCCGGGCTCGGCGGGCGGCGTCGTGGTCCCAGGTATCGACCTTGCCGTCGCCGTTGACGTCATAGCCGATCCGGTCGATCTGCTTGCCGAGGTAGTAGGTGAACATGTCGGGCCGACCGTCGGCGTCGCGGTCGGTCTCGATTCGGACCAGCCGACCCTCGTCGTAGATCCGCCACGAGTCGACGAACCCGTCCTGGTTGAGGTCGAGCTCGTCGCGGCTGAGCTTGCCCTGCGCGAAGTAGCGACCCATGTCGATGCGACCGTCGAAGTCTTGGTCGTACTGCTCGCGGGTCACGTCGCCTGCGGGGTCGTAATAAAAGAACGCGTCGAGCCGACCATCGAAGTTGAGATCGGCTTGCTTGCAGGCGAGCTTCTCGCCGCCGCCCTCGTTGGCGTAGAGCGTGACGAGATCGGCGTAGCCGTCTTGGTTGGTGTCGACTTGGTTCTCGCGCTTGCCGGTCCGGTCGCAGCGCTCGCCGTCGACGGTCAGGTACTCGAGATCCTTGGCGTTGCGGTTGCGTCCGCGGGTGCCCGCGGATCCCCCTTCGCCCGCGTCGTCGCCGGAATCGGAGCCGGCGTCGGGGCTCGAGCCGCCCTTGCCGAGCTCGACCTCGTTGGACTCGTCGGGCGCGTCGCTGTCGCCCTTCTTGCCCTTGTTCTTGCAGCCGGACGCTCCCGCGAGCGCCAGCACGGCGATCAGGGCCGGAGCGAGCCCCTTCGGCCCCAGAGAGCGCCGATCGAGGCTGATTTGGTGGTTCTCCCGAGCTTGCATCCGCACCGCCGAGCAAGGGTAGGCTGGCGCGAAAGGGCGAGCAAGCGAGCGCAGGAGCTGTGGATCGATGATCGAAGGGAGCGAAGCGATCATGAGGCCGCGGTCATGCATGCTGCTCCCGGCCGAGCCTCTCGCTCGTCGCATCGCACAGGCGAGGCGGCGGGCGGTGAGCGCTCGACGGAGTGTCGATCCCGGCGCAAACGCCCGCGCCAACTGCGCTCCAGTCTGTGCTCCGTGGTGCTCGCGTCGAGGCGCTGGCCAGACAGGCGGGCGAGGGTGGATCACCGCGTGGCATCGACGCTCTCGTGCGCACGAGACGGTTCGGCAACACGGGCCCGATGTGGTAGGTAGCCCAGCCGCAGACCGCCCCACGTCCATGACCAACGCATCGCAACCCCGCGTCGATGGACCCGACGCCGCGGGCCGGGAGCTCCCGGTTCGTTCGCACATCCGCAGCTTCTGCATCATCGCCCACATCGATCACGGCAAGAGCACGCTGGCCGATCGCCTGATGGAGCACACCGGTTTGCTCGGCGAGCGTGACAAGACCGCCCAGTACCTCGATCGCATGGATATCGAGCGGGAGCGCGGCATCACGATCAAGGCCCAGGCCGTGCGCATGAACTACACGGCGAGCGACGGACAGAAGTACCAGCTCGACCTGATCGACACGCC
>CBFGLP010000836.1:0-7010 GCA_965649595.1 uncultured Myxococcales bacterium
AAGAAGGCCGGCAAGAAGGCCGGCAAGAAGGCGCCGTCGACGCGAGCCAGCGCATGCTGTTCCTTCTGCTCGACGAGCGCGGCCTGATCCCCACCGACGAGCAGCGCGCCACCATCGAAGCATGCAGGGATCTCGACCGTCTGCAGCGCTGGACGCTCGCCCTGCTGGAGGTCGACTCCATCGCCGCGTTGCTCGCCATGGAGTGACGGAGAAGCGAGCAGGCACACCTGCTGGTCGAGCACCCGCAGATGTGCCTGGGTCAGATCAGAAGATCGAACCCGCCGGCTCACGCGAAGCAACCAGTCACCAGCTCGGATCGTTCTCGAGCCGCTCCAGCCACTTCGCCTCCGGCCACCCATCGTCGTCCGTCCACCCGATCGGCTTGAACGCCCTGAGCCGAATCGTCTCCCCCGCCCAGCTCTGAACGATGTCGAGCACGGCGAGTTGGAACTTCTCCTCTTCCTGCTCCGCGAGCTCCACGTGCTCGTCCTCGAACGTGGTCCCGCTCGCCGCATCGACCGCGAACTGGGCCGCCACCTCGGCGCTCTCGGTTGATGGATCGTGGATTGATCCCAACGCGCCGAGCAAAGATCGAACCGCTGCGGCCCTGTACGTGTCCTCATCCTCCGCGAGCTGGTCATACACGGCCTGTACCCGGTCCTCCATCTCATCGACCTTCTCACGAGCCGGATCTTTGCCCTCGGCGAAGTCCCACACAAAACCCAGCGCGTCGAAGAACCACTCTGGATCGTCTTCCGAGGTCGCCTCGAACAGCGCTCGAGCACGCTCTGCACAGGCGCCCGCGAACGCAGCGCGCTTGCGCGGTGGGAGGAGCGGAAGGATACGTTGGAGCGCGGTCTCGTGGTCCATGGTGCGGCTCAGTGGTGTGAGCTTATCACGGGCATTTAGGGGTCACCCCGTAGCTCCTTCGGTACCTTGTTGAGCAATTTCTTATCCTTCAGCGCCGCGCGGCATCCATCGCAACACTTCCGTGAGGGCGCGATGGTGACGGGCTCTTCGCCCTTCTCGAGCGCGTTGGTCATACGCTGTTCGGCGTGGTGACGGGATTCGCCGTCGGGGTTGTCTTGGTTTCGCTTCGTATAGGAGGTGTACTCGGGAGTGCCGTCGGGCTTCTTCTTGCGCTCGAAGAACTCACCCTTGGGAGCCTCCTCCCACTGCGTCTTCTTCTTGGTCGAGGTCTTCGTCGACCCGTCGTCACCGCGGACACGCTTCTTCTGGGACGAGCTCGGTGCCTCCGGCACAGGCCTGCGCTTGACGAGGTCGGGCCCCTTGTTGCGCCACTCGGCCCCCTCGCTCTTGAGCAGCGACCGCAATCGCTTGGGCGGCTTCTTGTTGTTCAAGTTCGACGTGACCACCAGCTTGCGCGTCGCCGGCTTGCCCTTTTGCTGCACGACGGTCACGCAGAAGGTGTTCGCGTCCCTCCCCTTACCCACGTACTTCTTGTTGATCTTCTCCGCGAGCGCCTTGGCGTGGGCGTCGAGCTCGTCCGGGGTCATCTCCGCGAGCGGCTTCTTGGTCTTCTGCTTCTTCTGCTCTGGGCCGGGCGACTCGCTCTCGGGCTCGCCCGCCCGCTTGCGCTTCCTGTTCGGCTTGGCGTCCTTCTTGGGCGGGTGCAGCCCGTCGAGATCGACGTCGACCAGCGGATTGGCCGCATACGCGTAGAGGTTGATGCCCGCGCCTTGGCCTGCAGGATCCGGGCTGATGTAGCGGCCGAGCGCAGGGTCGTAGTAGCGGAAGCGGTTGTAGAATAGCCCGAGCTCGTCATCGGCGTAGTGCCCGGGGAAGCGCAGCGCGAGCTCGAGCCGCGAGTCGGGCCGCACGTGCACGCACCCGTAGGGCTCGATCACGTCGACCCACCAGACGATCTCGCCGCGCTCGTCCTCGACGTGGCTTGGCGTGCCGACCTGGTCGGTGAACACGTAGTAGGCGCGCCCGCTGGCCGGGTCCGCGTCGATGCCCTCGTAGTCGAGCAGCATGAAGGGCACGCGGGCGTCGGCGTTTGGGTAGACGTAGAGTCGAAGTGATCGGTCGGGGCGCAGCTCGACCGCGAGGCGATCGCCGTCCCACCAATACTCCCAGCGCTTGTCACCGAGCTGCTTGAGCACCCGGCGACCGAGCGAGTCGTAGCCAGCCCGCCACTCCATGTCGCGGCCCTTCCACCAGACCCGCACGAGCCGGTCGAGGTCGTCGTATTCGAAGCACGCGACGCTGCCATCCGGCTCGATGCGCGTGGCCAAGCGCTGGCGAGCGTCGTGGGTGACGAAGCGACCGTCGATCTGGGCGAGGCGGTTGCCTTCGTCGTAGCGCAGCTCCGCGATCCCGGGAGCAGAGATCAGGTTGCCCGCGCGGTCATAGACGTAGTGGACGCTGTGGCCCTGGGCGAGCCGGTGCTGGGCGACGACGCGGTGCGCCGGATCGTAGTCGTGACGGATCGGGCCGCGATCGCTGTCGATGATCTCCCGCAGCTCGCCCTCCGGCGAGTAGCGATTGCAGATAGATCGATGGACGAGCGCGTGCACACCCTCGCCCCGCCACTCGATCTTGCCGCTGCACCGGCCGCGGTGATCGAAGTGGCTCAGCTCGCGCGAGCCGTTGCCGAGCTCGGCCGAGACATAGCCCGTCTCGCTACGCCAAAACCCGTGCCGGCGACCGCCAGGGGTGAAGATTCGCCACTCACCGTTCCCAAAGTCCCGGTACTCGACCGCGAAGCGCTCGAAGTAGACGGTCGAGAGCAGCTGGTCGCCCTCGAGCCGGTGTCGGACGCCCAGGCCCTCGCGCAGATCGAGCTCGCGGCGCTCGCCCTCGTCCCACTCGAGGTATAGCTCGCCGAGCGGGCCGGTGGCGTGCTCGACGTTGCCGAAGCGATCGTGGACGAGCTCGTGCCGCTCGCCCGTGGCCGTCGCGATCACCGAGGTCAGACCATCGCGGCCGATCTCGTAGCGGACCAACACCTCGTCGTCGTGCCCGTACTTGGCGATCAGCCGATCACCGAGATCGTACTCGTAACGCTCGCGCTGGCGACCGTGACGGATCACCCGACTCAGCCGGTCTCGCAGATCGTGCTCGTACTGACTGACCGCGCCGAGCGGGTCGACGATCGCTGCGATCTCCTGGTGGGCGTCGTACCGCCAGCGAACGATCGAGCCGGAGGGATCGCGTTGGCTGGTGCGCAGGTTCCAGGACTCGTAGCCGTAGAACCACGGCTGCCCTTCGAGGTCGCGCTCGACCACCACGTTGCCCTCGGCGTCACGCTCGAGCAAGCGCTGAGCTCCCGACGCGTCGAGCTCGACGGCGACTTGCCCACGCACATCGTGACGAGGCGGCTGAGGCCGGACATTGGCGGCGGTCGCCGAACCGAACACCGACACCAACAGAGCATCGACGGAGCTCGGCACCGAGAGCACGAGCGGGCTCGGCAGCGCGGCCATGGCCTGGCCCATGCACCACTCGAAGGGGCTCTGCGGCGGCAGCTGGGTGACGAGCTCCGGCGGATCCGGATCCACATCGAGCGGCGGATAGACGGTGCCAAAGGGATCCATGCGCCCGACGTGGATGCCGGTCTCGTCGTAGAGCCACCGCCACCGCTCCCCGCCGGGCTGCAGCTCGCCGACGATCCGCCCGACCTCGTCGGTCTCGTAGATCAGCGCGCCACCGTAAGGGTCGATGACCGTGCGCAAGATCTGGTTGTCGTCGTAGCCGTAGATCCACTCGCCGCCATTGGCCTTGTGGACGATCGTCCGGCCGATCTCGTAGCGCATGCTCGCGCGCCACAGCCCGTCTTGGCCCTCGCAGAGGACGCAGCGCCCATCGCCGTCGTAGCGCCAGGAGAACGCGTATCCAATCCGGTTGACGTAGCGGAGCATTCGCCCAGCCGCGTCGTAGGAGAAGTGCTCGACGGTGTTGAGCGCGTCGATGCAGCGATCGAGCCGTCCTGCGGAGTCGTACTCGTAGCGAAGGACCGGCGTCCGCGGGCCTCCCTGCCAACCGAATTCGACCAACCCGATGCGCTCGCCGGTCCAGTGCAGGTAGAGATTGGCGACGCCGACTGGCCGATGATCGGCGAGCCACACGAGCCGACCTGCGTCATCGTAATGCAGCAGCACATCGCCGCGCGGGCCCACGAAGCAAACCGGTCGCGCCTCGTCGTCCTCGCTGCCACAGCGCTCGAACGTCCACCGCTCGTCGCCGTGCACGAGCACGAAGTAGCGATCATCCCGCACCTCGATCCGGCGGCCATCGACCCAACCAGAAGGGCTGCCCTCGTCGGCCCGCTCGAGCTCGAAGCTCTCGCCGTTCCACTCTTCGAGCACCACACGCTTGCGCAGGAGCACGAGCCGGCGCTGGTAAAAGTGGCGATAGCCGGGCCCGAGCGGTCCGATCCGATCACCCCAGTCGCTACGGTAATGCCGGAACCATCGCAGCCCATCCGGCTCCTCGAAGTCGAGGAAGTCGTTGTAGACGACCCCGCTCACGAGCTCGATCGGCTCGCCCGGATCGTTGCACTTGACCTTCTTGACCTTGCCCTTGGGCTTCTTGAGCTTTCCCAGCGCGCCCTTGACCGCCTTCATGAGCCCGCCGAGCAGCTCGAGCACGTCAGGCATGGGAAAGCCGCCGACCAGCACGGTCGGGTTGCCGAGCATGACCGCGCCCATGGCTGGTGGGAGGCCGGGGTCTTTTCCCAACAAGGCCGACATGGCCAGCGCAGCTGCATCAGCCGCTGCCTGGGCCGCCGCCATTCCGGCCGCGAGCGCGTTGCCTCCGGCCGCTTGAGCGCCGGCCGAGAGAGCCCCAGCCGCAACGCCGGCCGCTCCCATCACCTTGCCGATCGCCCCCATCGCCGACGCGGGGTTGCAGTGGCGGGTGATGTCGAACATCCGAGCCGCTCGCGAGCCGCCGACGAACACGTTGCTCGAGCCGGTGTAGATCTCGAACGCCGGGCCGAGGCTGCCGCAGGTCGGCGCGAGGCCGACGTCACTCGCTCGCGCGGCCGGGATACCGCCGACCAGCACACCAAGCGCGCCCGCGCCCATCACCGCACCGATGCTCGGCAGCGGCACCGGAGGCGCAGGTGGGATCAGGCTCGGCGGGTGCGAGTGGCCGTGCGGCATGCCCAAGTGCGGAGCCAACAAGGTGGCCGCAGGCAGGCTGGGAAACAGAGCGGCGATCCCCGAGGTCGCGGTCGCAAAGCCGGCATCGAGCATCTCGAAGGGCGCTCCGACGACGCCGAGCCCGGCGCTGACGTAGTGGCTGATCGCTCCGACGGTGCCCTGCTCTGGCGGCGGCGCGTTGCGGAAGGGATCGACGGTCCGGTTGACGACGTCCGCGACCGCGTCGACCGACACGATCCCGGTCGGCGCGATCAGGGGCTCGCCCTCGGGAGGTGGCTTGCGCGCGACACGAGGCCGGAGTTGAGCGACCGTCGGCTTCCCCATCGCTCAGCCCTCCGGCACCTCGGCCCGCTCGCGGCGGAGCTGCTCGACGTCTGCCCACAGGTGCGCTGCCGAGTAGGCGACGATCATCCGATCGAGGATCGACCTGCGCCGCTCGAGGTGGCCATATTGCGCGGCCAGCTGCTTGCCGCTCGTCCAGGCTTCGACGGCTCCTGCGTAGTTGCCCTGCTGCCAGCGGGCCTCGCCGAT
Source organism: uncultured Myxococcales bacterium (assembly GCA_965649595.1). Lineage (GTDB taxonomy): Bacteria > Myxococcota_A > Polyangia > Nannocystales > Nannocystaceae > Plesiocystis. Next base: position 5,661 of record CBFGLP010000836.1, read on the forward strand.
CTGCTCGAGCGCGTCGCACTTGGCCCACGGGTTGAAGAGCTTGCCCGCGACTTGGTTGGCCATCAGCCAATAGCCCTCGGCTTCCTTCCAGTCACCGAGCTGCATCGCGGCCGTGCCCGCGCCGACGAGCGGCGGCAGCATCAGGGCGAGGTTCTCGGTCGGCCCGGCAAGCGCGAGCGCCTGGCGGTAGCGGACGAGCGCGGTACCAGGGTCGTTCCCGCGAAGGTGCGCGTCACCAGCACCAGCGAGGCACAGCGCCTTGCGAGGCGCGTCCCCCTGCTCGTCGTAGTAGCCGAAGAGGACAGCGTACTTGTCGACCGCGTCGGGCAGCCGGGCGTGAGCAACATCGACGGCGGAGAGCTGAAAGAGCGCGTCCATCCGCTCGCTGACTGGCCGGCTGGTGTCCTTGGTCTGACGAACGAGCGCGTCGAGGGCCTGCTCGGGGCTGAAGTCGAGCTCCATCACCAGCACGTCGCGGATGGCCAGCGAGCGCAGCTCGGGGATCAGCAGCGGCGAATCGTGGAGATCTCGGACCACGAAGCGGTGCCGCTCCATCCAGGGCTCGACGCCGCGAACTGGTAGGACGGCGGCGCCGAGCTGCTGCCAGCCGGCGTGATCGGAGATCGTAGACGGCAGCAGGGCCCAAACGATAGGAGCGTCACCTTCGACGATGCTAGCGGCCCACTCGACCAGACAACGAAGACGCTCCGCCGGAGGAGCGCGGGGGTCTCTCGCGGAGAGCGGCTGCTCGGGCCAAGGGCGGCGCTCCTCGGCTCGCGCGTCGGCGTTGGCGGCCTCGGCCTGAAGAGCCAATTGCTGGACGACTTGGTCGAGGTAGCCTCCGGCGCTCGTGCAATCGAAGGGGAACGAGAGCACGACGACCGCGTCGCTCTGGCGGTCGATCGACTCCAGGATCTTCGCGGGCATGACCACGTCGGGGTCGGCCGCGGTGAGCACGAGGGCGGGATAATCGGGCTGCTCGATGAACTCGCGGAGCGTCTGCTCGAGAGCCCTGAACTGGCGGTGCATCCGCAGGCGCAGTAGCACCTGCGATGGTCAAAGCAGGATCGGAGCGCAGCGAGGGCGCGGAGGCGATGCCGGTGCTCTGCGGCGGCGCCGAGGTCGCATGGCACATTCGGGAAGGAATGTCTCGGAGCAACTCACCAGTCGCGCAATCACGAGATCGAATATGACATTCACTCGGCGTTTCATTCGGGTGCGAGGTTGCCGTTCGAGGACAACGGGGACGCGCAGACTTGGATCAATCCGACGGTTGAGCGTGCAATGAACCTACGCGCTCACACCTGTGATTAGCGCGATATCCTGGATGGGGAGACTTCGATCGCAGAG
>CBFGLP010000837.1:0-3926 GCA_965649595.1 uncultured Myxococcales bacterium
GGCTGCGACCTGCGTGAGGCCGACCTCCGGCAAGCCAACTTCAAGGGCGCCAAGCTGGCCCGCAGCCTGCTCAACGAGGCCAACGCGGCCAACGTGCTGTTCGTCGAGGCGGACCTGAGCGGCGCCGATCTGCGCGAGGCCAAGCTGGCGCAGTCGATCTTCGTCGACGCCCAGCTCGAGCGGGCCGATTGCTCCGGCGCCGACATGAGCTCGTGCATCCTGCATCGGGCCAGCTGCCGCGACGCGCTGTTCCTGGCGACCGAGCTGACCTACGCCGACTTCTCCCACGCCGACCTCGGCGGCGCCGACCTGACCGGCGCGACGATGTTTCGCACCAACCTCCACCAGATCAACGACGTCGGCGCGCGCTTCAGCGATCGCGCGCGCGCGCTCGAGAGCGATCCAGAGCTGGCCGCGGCCGAGAGCTGGAAGCCGAAGTTTTGATCGTCACCGCTAGCGAGATCCGCCATGCACGCCCACGACATTCACGTGCTTCCTTCTCCGCCCGGGTACCAGGGCATCGCGACCGTGCTCGAGCGCCAGGCCGAGGGCTGGCTGGTCGAGGGCGGGCGGGCGCGCTTTTGGGCCAAGCGCGCGGCCAGCTGTCTGCTCGAGCCGATCCCAGGCGATCGCGTGTGGGTCGTCAGCCAGACCGAGCACTTCGTGATCGCGGTGCTCGAGCGGCAGGCCGGGGTCGCCAGCAAGCTGACGATCGAGGGTGACGTCGAGCTGCACGCAGGTGGCCGCATGCAGATCGCCGCCGATCAGGGGCTCGAGCTCGCCAGCGAGCGCGAGCTCTCGCTCTCGGGCGACGAGCTGCAGGTCGAGGCCCGCACCGGTCGGGTGCTGCTCGATCGCTGCGCGATGGTGCTCGGCTCGCTGCACGCTCACCTGCGCGAGACCACCATCGTCGGCAAGCTGCTGTCGACCTTGGTCGAGCGGGTGACCCAGCGCAGCAAGCAGAGCGTCCGGGCGATCGAGCAGCTCGACCACGTCCAGGCCGGCTGCATCGACTATCGGGCCGAGCAGACCGTGCACGTGCATGCCAAGCACGCGATGGTCCGGGCCGAGCAATTGGTCAAGATGGACGCCGACCAGATCCACCTCGGTTGAGCCTAGCGAGAGGAGCAGGGGACATGTTCGCCAACAGTCAAATGATGGGCCTCGACACCGGCTTCCCGGATGTCTGCCTCACGCCCACGCCAGCCGGGCCGGTGCCGATCCCTTATCCGAACATCGCCGCCGGGCCGATGGGCGTGCCCGCGGCCTACAACGTGCTGTTCATGGGCACGCCGGCCCACAACATGGGGACCACCGTGCCGATGACCAACGGCGACAACGCAGGCGTCGCGACCGGGGTCGCCTCGGGCATGGTGATGGGGCCCTCGCGCCACCTCACGGCCGCGTTCACGGTGCTGGTCGGGGGCATGCCGGCTACGCGTTTGACCAGCGCCTCGCTCCAGAACTCGACCAACTGCCCGGGTGTTCGGGTCGTGCCGAGTCAGGTCAAGGTGCTGCTGCTCGCGCCTTAGCTGCGATGCCGCTGCGAGCCTCGCCAGGCGAACCTGGAGCCTCGCGAAGGATCCGAACCGAGCGGCCATGCAGCGCGCCGTGTCGGCGACCGTTCGCGCCCCGATCGCGCGGCTCGGTTCGATCGCAGGCTTTGACGGCACCGGGGGGCCCGTGCAAGATCGCCGCATGAGTAGCCTTCGTCTGGTCGGCCTCACGACGCTCGCCTCGCTGCTCTCGATCAGCGCGTGCGGGCTCCGGACAGATCCCGACTTCCAGCCGGTCTGCAAGGACGAGACGATCGCGGGCGACGACGAGACGGCCGGGACCGACGACGCGACCGACGACGGGTCGAGCGAGCCTCGCGTGGGCAGCTGCGAGGATCCGATCGACCTCCCGATCGGCCAGACCGTGATCGTGCGGGGCAGCCTCGGTGGTTGCTCGGGCACCGAGGGCTGGTGTGGCGGCACCGGTGGCGAGGACGTCTACCGGCTGCCGACCGACTCGCAAGATGTGTTCGTCACGTTCATCCCGCAGGAGACCAACTTCGATCCGGTCCTGCGCGTGGTCCGAGGTGACCCCTGCGAGGAGGGCACGGTCGAGCTCAGCGAGGTCTGTGCCGACATCGTCAACTCGGTGCCCGGCCGCGGATGGTTCGACCAGGTCCAGCCCGGCGACGAGTACTTCCTGATCGTCGACACCGAGCTCGGCAACAAGGGCAACTACGCGTTCGAGGTCCGCTTCGGCGAGGAGGCGTTCGGGGATGACTGCCTCGACGCGCTCGAGGAGCAGCCGATCGAGCTGGGCGTCGATGGCAACTTCGTGTGGGAGGCCGAGCTCGAGGCCAAGCAAGGGCGGCTCGACAGCGGCTGCGCGACCCCGGGCGACGAGGACATCTTCGAGCTGATCCTCACGGGAGGCGGCACGCTCGAGGCGACCGTCGAGGTGCTCGAGGGCGGTGAGGACTTCGTGCCGGTGGTCTCGATCCGCAGCGGCTGTGCGACCACGGACGAGATGTCCTGCGGCGCTCAAGCCGTCGCCAGCTTCGGTGGGTCCACGACCGCGTACCTGGTGGTCGACCAGCAGGGTGCAGGGCGCGGGCGCTATCGACTGACCGTCACGTACTGAGGGCCGGTTGAATCGCCGTCCGCGCACCGAGCCTGAGGGATCCTGGTGCAGAAGGGCCCCCGCCGGCCTTCGAAACGATTGATCGGGCGGGGTGCGACATGTTAGTCTGCCCGCCTGGCCGCCAAGCTCGCGGCAGAACGGCCCCCGCGTCCATACGTCGGAGAACCCCATGTCCGTCGCAGAGATCCAAGACAACAAGTGGGAAGTCCAAGCGAGCAAGCCCCCGCTCGCCAACTTTGGCGCCATCGGCGTCATCATCATGATGGGGAGCTTCTTCGTCTTCTTCGTCTGGATCATCGTCTTCTCGGTCATCGGAGCCTTCACCGAACCGACCGGCGGAAAGAACATCGCCATCGAGAAGACGCAGAAGGCCGAGCCGAAGAAGTCCGAGTGACGCTCGGCTGACCGCCGGGCTGATCAGCGCCCACGGACGCGAGCTCGTCGAGCGTGCCGGGCGTGCCGGACCAACGACAAAGGGTCGCCTCCTCCTGGAGGGCGACCCTTCGTCGTTTCATCAACCCTCAGGGGGTCGCAGACGGGCGTTGCCCCTTCGGTAGGGTAAGGACGGGGACGTCCCTCCATCACAACAACTGCATGCGGTCGAACTCCTCGCGGATCCGCCCGACCGCTCGATCTTGCAGCTGCCGGATCCGCTCGCGCGAGAGCGCGTAGCGATCGCCGATCTCCCGCAGCGTCTCGGGCTTTTCGCCCGCGAGCCCATAGCGCCTTCGCAGGATGTCGGCCTCCATCGGCCGCAGCAGCGCGAGCGCGCTGGCTAGGCCGTGCTCGAGCTCCCCGACCTCGAGGTGAGAGCCGGGCAGGGGGGCGTCCTCGTCCTCGAGCAGCTCGACCCCCGAGCGCTCGTCGTTGCGCGAGATCGGGGCGTCGAGGCTCAGGATCGGGCCGAGCTCGATCGCGATGATCTTCTCGATCTTCGCCGCGGGCACGCCGGTCTCGTGCTCGAGCTCCGACAGCGTCGGCTCGCGGCCGAACTGGGTCTCGAACAAGCGACGCGTGCGAGCGATCTTCTGCTGGACGTCGTGCACGTGCACGGGCAGGCGAACCTGCCGGCCCTTGTTGTAGATCGCTCGGCTGACCGAGTGTCGGATCCACCAGCTCGCGTAGGTCGAGAAGCGGAAGCCCTTGCGATGGTCGAACCGATCGACGGCCTTCATCAGGCCGATGTTGCCCTCCTGAATCAGGTCTTGCAGCGGCATGCGGCCGTGGTTGAAGCGGCGCGCGATGGACACCACGAGGCGGAGGTTGGCCTTGACGAACGCGTTCTTGGC
>CBFGLP010000838.1:0-3976 GCA_965649595.1 uncultured Myxococcales bacterium
TGACGATCGGCATGCACAGCAGCGAGCGGACCCCCGAGCCATCGACGTACTCGTCGCTGGCGAAGCGCGGATCCTTGCGGACGTCGTCGACGACCACCGACTCACCGGTCCGCAGCACGAAGTGGACGAGGCTGGTCGGCAGCAGCTCGCTGGCCTCGCGCAAGGGGATCTGCCGATCGAGGCACGCGCGGGTCGAGCCGGGCGTGCCCTCGGCGACCAGCGCCACCGCGCCAGCGCGCTCGAGCAGCAGCGCGCCGCGATCGGCCCCGGCGTTCTCGATCGCGCTGTCGAGCACCCGGGTGATCACCTCCTCGAGCCGAAGATCCTCGCTGATCGCCTGCATGGTCCCGAGCATCGTGGCGAGGTCGAGCGAGGACACCGACGAGTCCGTCAGCCGGCTCGACGCGTCCGCGCGCTCGCCCGAGCGGGTCTCGACCAGCACCGGTCGACGCGGCGAGCCGAGCAGCGCGTGGCGCTGCTCGAGCCTGCGAACGGCCGCCCACGCGCCCCAGCGGAACAGCGCCTCGTGAGCGCCTCGCAGCGCCCCCTCGCGGACGATCGTCCAGCCTTGCTCGCGCGCGAGTGCGGCGAGGCGCAGGCACGCGAGCGCCTCGACGTACACGCGGCCGTTGTCCGACGCGGAGCTGCGCGCCCGCTCGAACCGATCGAACGCCTCGCGCACCCGCCCGCGGGTCCACGCGAGCTCGGCCTCGATCACCTCGAGCATCCCGCCATAGTTCTCCGCGCAGGTCCGCGCGAACCTCCGCAGCGTGGCCAGGCGCTTGCGCAGGCGTCGACGCGCACGCAGACGGCCCGTGTCGCTCGCCCGCGCTCGCTCACCGACGAGGATCGCGTCGAGCATCGCGAAGCTGGGCACGCTCCACATACCGACCAGCGCGCGCTCGTAGTCGCCGGCGATCGTGTCAGCCAGCTCGCGCGCCCGCTCGTGCTCACCGAGCAGCATCCAGCCGAGCACCGCGATCCCCGTCGCCCCGTGGCGGGTCGCCTGACTGATCGCCGGATCGGCGAACGAAGCCGCGCTGATGAAGCCTGGCTCGTCCTCCTCGTGCTCGGCCGCGAGCGTGACGACGAAGCGACGCACCATCTCGGCGATCGCCCCGGCCTCACGCGTACCGAAGCCGGGGTTCTCGCGGCGCAGCCGAGCCTCGAGCTCGACGATCTCGCTCAGGTGCGTGCCGGCCTCGACGTGAAGCTGCGTGCCGACGGCTCCGAGGTAGCCGGCGGTGAGCCGGTCGCCAGCCTCCAGCGCCCGCTTGGCCGCGACCTCTGTCGCATGCGCGAAGCCACGCACGGGCCGACTGGTCGGGCCGACGTACATGAGCAGGACCGCCTCGGCCGCGATCGCGGCCCCCAGCGCGCTCCCGCGCTGCTCGGCGAGCTCGACCACCGCCTCGCACAGCCGCCTGGCCGCCTCGATCTGGCCCATTGCCAGGCCCGCGAACGAGAGCTGGGCGAGCCCCTCGACCGCGGTCGGATGGTAGCCCTTGCTCATGACCAGCCGCGCGTGCAAGGCCGTCAGGACCGTATAGAGCTGCGGATCGGCCGTGAACGCGGCCAGCTTCATCGCGGTGACGATGTGCATCGCCGCGATCGCCGACTCGTCGCGTGCGTCGGGCATCGCCTGCAAGCTGGCGAGGTCGGCCCCCTTGACCGCGCGCCAAGCCTGCACGACCGAGCGCAACACCTGCCATAGCGATGGCTTGGCCGGGACCCTCACCCCTGCCCGCTCGAGCCCCGCGAGACCGTAGTCGACCGCCTCCTGCAGGCGATCTTGCAGCTTGAGGATCTGGACCCGCCGCGCGACGACCCGCGCGCGGTCGACCACCGAGAGCTGCCAGTCGAGCAGTGCCTCGAACGCCCGCTCGGCGGCCTGCGTCTCGCCTGCGAGCGCGAGCGCCTGAGCGAGACCAAAGTGAGCCGCGAAGCTCGGGGCGTCACGCCGCGTGTCGCCGAACAGCCGGGTAGCGAGGTCGAGGTAGCGCAGCGCCGCTCGCCAAGCCGCGCTCTGCAGCGCTCGCTCGCCAGCGTCGAGGTTGAGCCGCGCCAGCTCGTCTCGCTCGGTCGGTGCGAGCTCGTTCGGGTCGGCGATGCCCTGGACGAGCTGATCGACGATCTCGAACAGCGCCTCGCCGCGCGGCTCCGGCCCGGCGCGCGCGAGCATGGTCCGGCCGATCTCGCGATGCACCGCGCGTCGCCGGGCCTCGCCGAGCCCGTCGCGCGCGGCCTCTTGGATCCGATTGTGGCTGAACTGATGGACCTGACCGGTCCGAGTGATCAACCCCTCGGACTCGAGCGCGTAGAGGCTCGCGGCCAGCGAGTCGCTGTCGAGGCCGGCGATCGACTCGAGCAGCCCGACGTCGAAGCGCGAGCCGATACAGGCCGCGCGCTGCAGCAGCTCGCGCTCGCGCGCCGGCAGCCGCTCGAGCTTGGCTCGCATGACCCCGAGCAGATCGTCGGGGATCCCGGCCTCGGCGACCGCGTCGAGCTCCCACTCCCATCCGCGCGGGCCCGACCGCAAGATCCCGAGCTCGGCCAGATGGACCAGCGTCTGGCGGACGAAGAGCGGGTTGTTGCCGGCCTTGCGCCCGATAATGTCGGCGAGCCGCGCGACGTCCTCGGGCGTCCGCCGCAGCACGTCGGCGAGCAGCTGCTCGATCGCGCGGTTGCTCAGCGGTCCCAGCATCAGCCGCACGATCGGGATCGCGGACCGCTGCTCGGCGCCAGCCGGGCCGGGCCCGGCGTGCTCGTCCTGCAGGCTCGCGATCAGCTGCGCGAGTGGATGCTGCTCGTCGACCTCATCGGACCGGTAGACGCCGATGAAGAGCACCGGGCTGGTCACGGCAGAGTCGCGCAGCAAGGCCTCGAGCAGCTCGAGGCTGCCAGGATCGGCCCACTGCAGATCGTCGAGCACCAGCACGACCGGCGCGACCTCGGCCATTGCGCCGAGCAGCCGCGCGAGCGCGAGGTGCAGGCGATTGCGGGCCTCGCCGAGCTCGAGCTCGGGCACCTCGCCCATCTCGCCGACCACCAGGCCGAGCTCGGGGACCAGCGCGCCAACGACCCCGGCGATCGGACCGAGCGTGCGGCGTAGCCTGACCTTCCAGCTCGCCAGCTGCTCGTCGCTCTCGCTCAGGATCTGCCCGAGCGCGCCGGTGAACGCCTGTGCGATCCCGCGATAGGGCAGCTCGCTCGCCCGGAACGAGCCGCTGTCGAACGCGCTGCGCTGCCGGTCCGCCAACCCGAGGGCCGCCGGCGCCTCGAATTTGCCGACCCCGACATAGGCGCCGTGAATGCTCAGCAGCGGATCGAGGCTGCGGACCAGGGCCGACTTGCCGCTCCCGACCGCGCCGCCGATCAGCACCAAGCGTCGCTCGGCGTTCTCGGCCACCGCGATGAACTCGTCCTCGAGCGCCTCCCGCTCGCGCGTGCGTCCGTAGAGCTGGTGAGGCAGCTGCAGGCTGGTCGCGTAGTCCTGCTCGCCGAGCGAGAACTTCGGCTCTTTCGTGTCCGAGGCGAGCGCCTGCGCGAGCCGGTCGAGATCCGCGTGGAGCCCCCGCGCCGACTGGTAGCGGTGCTCGGGCGCCTTCTCGAGCAGCTTCATCACGATCGCGGACAGCTGCGTCGGGATGCTCGGGACCAGCTCGTGCGGCGGCCGAGGACGCTGGGCCAGGTGCGCGTGGACCAGCTCGAGCGGGGCCTTGCCCTCGAAGGGCCTGCGCCCGGTCAAGAGCTCGTAGAAGGTCACCCCGAGCGAGTAGAGGTCACTGCGAAAGTCGACCTCGCGCTTGGTTCGACCGGTCTGCTCGGGCGAGACGTATGGCAGCGTCCCTTCGAGCACCGCCGGATCGTAGAGGTGTCGCCGCTCGTGCTCGAGCAGAACCGAGATGCCGAAGTCGGCGAACACGATCTTGCCGGTCGTCGCCTCGATCAGGATGTTGCTCGGCTTGATGTCGCG
>CBFGLP010000839.1:0-2237 GCA_965649595.1 uncultured Myxococcales bacterium
CCGATCTTGTTGCCGGCCAGCTGGACCCCACTGTTGCGGCCGATCCCGCCGGCCTTGCGGAAGTCGGCGATCAGGTAGGTCTTGGGCGTCAGCACGCCCTCGGTGATCATGATCAGCACCATCGAGAACACCATCAGCCCGGTGAACACCAGGCCGAACACCGCGACGGCGGCGTTGATGCGCTGGCGCTCGCGTCGGGTGGCCATGCTCGCGGCTATTCCGGCGTGGAGGCGGTCTCGGGACGCGCTGACGAGGCGGCCTCGTCCTGCTCGATCACGAAGCGGACCAGCTTCTTGACCACGTTGACGCGCTCGATGTTGCCGAGCAGCTTGACGAGGTCGTCGTAGGCCTTGGGATCCTTGAGCAGCTTGCCGATCGTGCCCTCGCCTGCGGTGACCGAGTGGCGGACCTCGGCGACCACGACCTGCAGATCATCGATGGCCTCGCGCGCGGAGCCGACCGCGTCGGCGGCGTTGGACACGGCCCGGGCCGCGTCCTCGCCCATCTGCGGGTCATGCAGCGCGCGGGCGAGCACCGACTTGTTGTTGGGATCCTCGAGGTCCTCGAGCAGATCGCTGGCGTTGCCGGCCGCGCGGGAGATGTTGCGCAGCGCCGGGCCGGCCTGCGAGTTGACGGTAGAGAGCGTCTCGTCGAGCTGTCCGGCGGAGTGGCGGATGCTCTTGAGCGTGCGGCCGAACTCGTCCTTGTACTCGGGCTCGTTGAACAGCGCGCCGACCAGGCCCTCGCCGTCCTTGATCTGCCGGCTGATCTCGTTGGCGTTGGACAAGATGCCCTGCAGATCGCGCTTGGTGTTCTCGTTGTTGAGCGAGGTGAACAGGCCCGAGATGCCCGAGAGGCTGGTGTCGACCTTGTCGATGATCCCGCCGATCTGGTCCTTGAAGGTGCTGAGGTCCTCCATCAGCGAGGGCGCGGACTGGATCCGCTCGCCCGGCCCGACCTCCTCGCCGATCGTCCCGACCGTGATGTTGATGAGCTGGTCACCGAGCACGCCGTTGGACGCCACGGTCGCGCGGCTGTCCGAGCGGATGTACTGCAGCTTGTCCTCGTCGATGCGCATCAACACCTCGACGCGCGGGTGATCGATCTCGATCGGCACGCACACGCCGTCGGGCCCGGCCCAGCGGACCCGCTTGTAGCGGTGGCGCAGCTCTCGGGTGACGCACTTCTCGTTCTCGCCGCACGAGCTGTCGTCGGTGCAGCCCTCGTAGGCGCGCTCGTCCCCAGTAAAATCCTCGAACTCGGCACACTGGCCGCCGTCCGAGGTGGCCGTACAAAAGAGCGAGGGCTCGCAGTCATCGGTCCGGTTGGCCCCGAACCGGCCGAGGTCCTCGGTCAGCGGGTTGCAGGGGTACTGCCGGGTGATGAAGGTGACCTCTTCGACGACGCCGATCTCCTTGCCCGCGAGCTGGACCTTCGAGCTCTTGGTCAAGCCCGAGACCGTGCGGAAGTCGGCCCGGATGGTGGTCTTCTCGACCAGCACGCCCTCGCTGATCGCGATCAGGAAGAGCGAGGCCAGCAACAAGCCACCGAAGGCCAGCACGAAGATGCCGACGATGAAGTTGGTCCGCTGCTCGTCGCGCCGCTTGCTCATCGCGAAGTGATCCCTTCGATGAAATCGCGGACGCGGGGATCCTCGATCCGGCGAAATTCATCGGTCTCGGCCACGAAGGGGAACTGCTTGTCGTAGAGCATCGCCACTCGATCGGCGACGTACCAGGCGGTCGTCATGTCGTGAGTCACGACGATGCTGGTGACGCCGAGCTCTTGCTGGAGCTTGCGAATCATCTTGGCGATGCGGTTGCAGTTGCTGGGGTCGAGCCCGGTGGTCGGCTCGTCGTAGAGGATAACCTCGGGTCGTAGTGCAATCGAGCGAGCGAGCGCCACTCGCTTGCGCATACCGCCCGACAGCGCGGCGGGCATCATTTCCAAGATGCCCCTGTGCGTGTCCGGGCTGAGGCCGACCAGCGTCAGGCTCTCGATGGCCCGCTCGCGGATCTCCTCGTCGCCCATCTTGGTGTGCTCGCGCAGCGCGTAGCCGACATTACGCTCGATGTTCATCGAGTCGAACAGCGCGCCGCCCTGAAACACCATCGACACGCGCATGCGGATCTCACGAAGCTGCTCGGCATCCATCGCGCCGACGTCTTCGCCATAGTAGAGCACCCGGCCGGCCTCGGCTTTGAGCAGGCCGATCATCAGCTTGAGGCACACGCTCT
>CBFGLP010000840.1:0-7528 GCA_965649595.1 uncultured Myxococcales bacterium
GTCCGGGCCGACGGGCTCAGCCCGGAGGGCTGACATGGATGGCCCTTTGCCCGGAGGCCTCAGCCCGGAGGGCTGACATGGATGGCCCTTTGCCCGGAGGGCTCAGGCGCGACGACGCCTCACCCGTCCCATGAGCCCGGCGAGCAGCGCGAGCCCAAACCACGACGTAGGTGAGGACGTCGCGCTGCAGCTGCACCCCTGATCGCTCGTCGTACCACCATCGCCGACCTCATCCGCACCGACCTCGTCGCCACCGGCTTCGGTCCCGCTCTCTCCGCTGTCCGCCTCGCCGCCGTCCTCGTTGCCGGTCGGATCGCCGTCGCCGTCACCGGTCGTGTCCCCGTCGCCATCGCCGTCACCATCGCCATCGCCCGAGTCACCGTCGAGCTCGAACGCGCCGACATCCGGCCCCGCGCCGGCGAACTCGTCGTTGATGCCCGAGAGCAGCAACGCCTGATCGATCGCCGGGCTGCCGACCAGCGGCACGAAGTCTCCGCCCAGCAACGGCTCCGAGAATTGCCCGTCCGACTCTTGCCCGGTCGCCGCGACGAACGAGGCGAAATCGTCATAGGTCTGAGTCTGCCCGCCGTCCCACCACTGAAACAGGCTATCTGGATCGGGGCTCCACCATAGATCGCCATCGAAGCTCGGGTGCTCGACCCCCTCGTTGAACGCGTCGATGCAGCGCCCGCTCGGCGTGCTCAGCAGGTTGTTGCGAAACACGTACTCGTGGATCGGCACCGAGTGCTCGCCCGGCTGCGCGTACCACAGGTTGACGAGGCTGCCCGGATCCGAGCGCACCGCCGTATTGTGATACGCGAATACGTTGCGGCTCTGCGAATCGACGCCGCCGTTGGTGTTCATCTTGAACGCGGCCTGACCCCAGCTGCCGTGGATCAGGTTGCGGACCAGAAAGATCGGCCCCGGCGCGATCGGGGCCACGCTGACCGGGTTCTCCGCGTCGTGCAGGTCGTTGCTCCACACCCGCGCGGCCACGCACAGGCCGTCGGCCTCGACCGCGTCGTCGCGAGTATCGAAGATCTCGTTGTGATGGACCTCGACGCCCCAATTGGTCCAGCCGAGCTCACCGCCAGTCTGCGCGAGCACGCCTTCGACCACCGCTGGGAGCTCGCGGGCCTCGCTCTCGTTGCCGCAGATCGACACTCCGTCGACGACCCCGTGGATCGTGTTGCCAGCGATCACCACACCCGCGCCCGGGTTGTTGTCGAGGTTGACGCCATAATACGATTGCCCAGGGCACGCGTCATTGCTCGCGCCCTCGCACGACTCGTGCTCGAGATCGCCGATCTCGCTGTTCAAGATGCGGTGATATCCGCCCGCCAAGATCCCGCCGGGGTATTCGGCGCCCTTGGACACCAAGACCTCCCAGTGCCCATTATCGTGAATGAAACAATCGTGGACGGTCAGATGCGAGGCCGAGTGCAAGCGCACCCCCGAGCCGCCATCGTCGTCCCCTGCCCCGGTGATCTCTAGCTTGGAGATGATCACGTGGGCCGCCCCGGTCAGGTTGAAGGCGGTCGCGGCCCCGGCCGCGTCGATGCGCGGACGCATCGCGCGATCACCAAACCCGAGGATCACGATCGGCGCCTCCGCGGTCCCGGTCAGCCCGCTGGCGTCGACGGGGCCGTAGTCGCCCGGCAGCACGCGGATCTCGTCGCCGGGCTCGGCGAGGCTGATCGCATAATCGATCGTCGCAAAGGGTGCCGCCTCGCTGGTCCCCTGGCCGGGCTGGTCGCTGCCGCCCGGCCCGACCCAACGCACGCGCAGCGGCGTTGGCAGGGCAAAGCTCGGCAACGTGGTGACCTGGGCCTCGAGCGTCTGCGGCCCAGAAAAACCGTCGGGATCATCGAGGACGACCCGCAGGTCGTAGGTGGTGTCGGGCTCGAGCCAGAACAGCGAGCCCGCGGCCGCGCCCACCTCGTACTGGATCAGTCGGTGCGCCGGACGGTAGCTCGCGTCCCCGGGGCCACGCAGCTCCATCAGCACGGTCTCGTCGCCGTCGAGATCGCTGAGCTCGGCGATCACCGCGACGGTTCGGTCCGAGGGCTGGACGTGCAGCTCGACGAGCCCGCCCGCGTGGGCGAGCGTGGGCACGAGGCTGAGCGCGAGCGCGAGTGCGGGCCAAGGGCAGCGCATCATCGCTCGATGATAGCGCGACGGGTGGAGCGACTGGAGCTCGAAGGCAGGTATCATGAGTGGTCATGAGCACATGGCTCGAAGCGAACGTCCGGTGTGTCATCTGCGGCCTCGAATATGAGAAGATCCCAGGCGGCGGGCACCAGACGGCGCTCGCGGTCGACAACCCACACGTCACACTGCGCGTAGGCGACGAGATCCTGCTACCTGAAACCATCCAGATGATTAGGGCTCGCGACTACTACGAGGTTGGCTGCGTGCCCACGCCGCCGCCACGGGAACGGCTGGTCGCCTTGGAGCCATGGTTTTGTCGGCGCGGGTGCGACCAGAATGTTCGGCGCAACGCGCTTCGTTTGCGGGTCGAGCACGGAAAGATCGTCGAGCTCGAGTCTGTAGGGTTCGAAGCGGAAGAGGTTCGTCGTGCTGGATTCGTGAGCTTGGAGTTCGGCCTGTGGGATGCCCTTATTCCAATGATGGCGCGAATGGTTCCGGGCGTAGATTGGGACACGGTTGCCGGCCTCACCGTAGAAGAGATGTTCTACGCCGTGTGTAAGGGATCGCATCCGCTCCTCGACGAATGCCTCGACGACGACGAGTGATGTCGGACGCCAGCGGCAGCTACTCGTGCGGGTAGCCGCAAGCGTGCGCGTCGTGCTCTAGGGCCTCCACGTCTTCGACGACGTCCGCCCCGATCACCTGGTCGCTCCCCGGCGCCCGCGCCGCGTCGACCGGCCCCACGTCCCCGCTCCAGCGCACCAGCGAGTCCGCAGCCGCGCGAGCGTTCTGCTCGATCACCTCGGCGTCGAAGTTGGCCTTGGTATCGCAGGCCTGGTGATAGCAGAGGTCATAGGGCTCCCCAACCTGCCCGCCGTAGGTCTCCGCCTCGCTCGGGCTCTTGCTCCCGTTGGCTCCGGTCGCGAGCCCGCCCGCAGGGATGCCCGCGTCGACGAAGGGCTGGTAGTCCGAGCGCCCCGCGAAGCCGGTCGGCGTGATCGCCAGCTCCTGCCCGGCGAACCACTCCGCGAATGCGTCGTAGAGCAGCGTCGATCCTGCGGGCCCGGTCTCCCCGTCGTGGACGTAGCGGACGTAGTTGGGCGACGCGACCATGTCGAAGTTGAGGTAGAGGGCGATCTCGTCGCGCTCGCTCGGATCGAGCGCGTAGACCCACTTCTGGGAGCCGATCAGCCCCCACTCCTCCGCGCCCCACCACGCGAAGCGGACCGTGTGACGCGGCTGGCAGGCAGAGAAGCGCTCGGCCAAGGTCAGCACGGTCGCCGAGCCCGAGCCGTTGTCGTTGACGCCCGGCCCCGCGGGCACCGAGTCGAGGTGGGCGCCGAGCATGACCACGCGCTCGGCCGCCTCGCCGACGCCCGGCCGCTCGGCGAACACATTGAAGGTCTCGTAGGCGACCGCCCCCGCGTCGACGGCGATCGTCAGCTCGACCGCACCCAGCTCGGCCGCGTCCGCGAGCGCCTCGCCGAGCGCGTAGGGGACGAACACCACCGGCGCCGACAGGCTGTTGGTCGACCCGAGCGAGCCGTTGAACAGGCCCTGCGCGCTGGTCGTGTCCTCGTGGCCCTGATTGAAGACCACCACCGCGATCGCGCCGGCCTGCTCCGCGAAGGCAGCCTTCTCGACGAAGGCGCAGCCGCCTCGCTGAATGAGCGCGATCGATCCAGCCGGGAAGCCCGAGAAGTCCTCCGCCTCGCAGCCGCTGGTCGAAGCGTTGCCGAGCCCGAGCGAGAGATCGACCGGTACCAGCGCGCCGCTGACCATCCCGCTCGGCGACCACAAGGCCACGTTGTAGTCCTCGCCCTCGACGAAGCCTTGCGCCACGTCGAGCCGCTCGAACACCGGCGCCGTCGCGTGCTCGTAGCGTTCGAACTCGAACATCCAGCGAGTGGTCGTGTAGCCGGCCTCGGCCAGGCGAGCCTCGACGTACTCGGCCGACGCGTCGTAGCCCGGGCTCCCGGCCACGCGGGTGCCATCGTGGTCGATAGCGATCGCGTCGAGAGCCTCGAGATGGGCGGACAGGTCGGAAGCTCGGATCGCAGCCGGCAAGTCGAAGTCGCAGACTGGCTGCAGCTCCTCGCCAGTCTCGGTCGTGCCCGTGTTGGTCGTGCTCGCGTCGCTCTCGGCCGTGTCGGTCGTGCCCGTGTTGGTCGTGCTCGCGTCGCTCTCGCTTTCGGCCTCGTCACCGATCGGCTGCCCCTCCGACGTGCAGGCGAAGAGCGGGACCAGACCGACGAGCGCGTAGACGAGCTTGACGCGGGACATTGCACGGCCAGTTTATTGCAGTCACGGGGCCCCTGTCCCAGGGGTCCGGCTCACCAGCGAGAGAGCGGTGGTGGCCCGGGCCGAAGGGCTTCGTCGACCCGTCCGGGCCGAAGGGCTTCGTCGACCGTCCGGGCCGAAGGGCTTCACACCGCTCAGCCGCCAGCGAGATCGACGATGAGCGGGTCGGCTTGGCCGTGCACGAAGTCGACCGACAGATCGTTGATGGGCCAGAACGTGGCCTGGCTGCTGTTCGTCGGCGTCAGCTCGCACGCGCTGACCCCCGCCTCACACTCGCATAGCGTCCCTTCGCAGCTCGGAGCGACGTCGAGCCGGATGCTGACGCTCGCTCCCTCGGGGACCAACCGACCCAGCTCGCAATCCTCGATCTCGGGCTGGGTGCAGCCCGGTCGACAGGCCGAGGGGATCTCGAGGTGCTCGTACACATAGCCCGCGAACGGCCGCTCGAAGCTCGCGCCTGGGTCCACCCGGATCGCCGGCGCGTAGTAGTCTCCATCGCAGGAGTCGTAGCAAAGCGGCACGTCCGGGCAGGGATGGCGGGGGCTGATCGCATAGCTCGCGCCATCGACGACGACGCTGGAATCCCAGCAGCCCCGCGGTCGCACGAAGAGCGGCGTGTCGCCGCTGTTCGTCAGCGTCATCGGCTGTGGCAGGGCGGATCCGAAGTCGTCGCCCTGCGGCAGCTCGCATACATCACCGTCGGTCGTCTCGTCGGTCGAGCCCACCTCGTCGGTCGACCCCACATCATCGCTCGAGCCATCATCGCCGCGGCCATCGTCACCGGCATCGTCGGCCGGACAGGCAGCGAGCGAGAGCGCGATGCCGAGCAAGAGCGAGCGCCGGGGAGAGTTCGTCATGGGTACTATGTGCCACGAGGGTACTCCCTCGATCAGGCGCCGCCCCACTGGACAGCTCCCCGCCAGGCTCAGCCGCCTGCGAGGTCGACCTCGATCGGGTCCACCTGGCCGTGCACGAAGTCGACCGCCACATCCGCGAGGGAGTCGAACGAGGCATCGCCGTCGTCCGTCGGCGTCAGCTCGCACGCGCCCGTTCCCCCGCCGCACTCGCACGCGCTCCCCTCGCAAGACGAGGCGATCCTCAGCTCGGCCGTGACGCTCGCCCCCTCGGGCACCACATGACCCACGCCGCACCCGCTGATGTCGGGCTCGAAGCAGTCGGGTCGGCACGCCTGAGGAACCGAGGCGCCCGTGTACACGTAGCCCGTGAACGTCATCTCGAAGCTAGCGCCCGGATCCACGCGGATCGCCGGTGCGTAATAGTGGCCATCGCAGGAATCGTAGCAAGGCGGCACCCCCGGACAGGGATGGCGGCTGCCGCCGTAATAGGTCTCTCCATCCACGACGACGCTAGCGAGGTTGGTGGCCGAGCAGGGCAGCGGATACACGAAGAGCGGCGTGGCGCCGCTGTTCGTCAGCGTCAACGCTTGCGCCTGTGCGGACGCGACTGGCTCGCTCGCGGGCAGCTCGCACACGTCACCATCGGATGTCTCGGTGCCAGACTCCTCGGTCGTCGACTCGTCGTTAGCGACTTCGTCGTCAGCGACATCGTCGTCAGCGACATCGTCGGACTGACAGGCAGCGAGCGAGAGCACGCTCCCGAGCAGGAGCGAGAGCCGGAGAAATTTCGTCATTGCGCTCTACGTGCCGCCGCGCTGGCGGATCGATCAACGCCGCGGCGGCAAGATCCCTTTGCTCCGCAACAGCGTCGCGTTGAGCATCAGCGCCAGCCCCCAAAACACCAAGGTCAACCACGGGATCCCCCACAGCGCGATCGGCAGCCCCTGCACGCCGATCACCACCGTCCCGCACACGATCAGCGTGATCGACAGCGCCGCCCGGATCGCCTTGCCGACCCGCAGCTCCGCCGCCTTGTGCTGCAGCGCCAGCGTCTCCGGCGAGACCCCGAAGTTGAGCTTTCCGCCCTGCAGCTCGTCGAGCAGGATCGGCACCGCGGGCGGGATGCTCCGCGCCATGCTCGAGAACGCGACCAAGTCGCGGATCGCCTGCTGCTTGATTCGGTCGGGGCTGTAGCGCTCGGCGACCATCTGGGTGATGAAGGGCCGAGCCAGCTCGATCGGGTCGACGTCGGGCGCGATCGCCTTGGCGAGCCCCTCGGTGGTGAGGATCGCCTTGAACATCATCGTGAAGTCGGTCGGCATCCGCACGTTGTGGCGGGCGGCGCCGTCGACCAATTGCTGGAAGAGCTCGCCGATCTGGATCTGCGCGAGCGGGACCCCGATCAGGTACTGCTCGGCGACGGAGATACAGTCCGCTTCGAACGCCGAATAGTCGACGGGCCCCTGCGGGATCGCCAGCGAGTAGAACGTGCGGGCGAGCAGCTCGAGGTCCTCGTTGATGACCGCGTGAATGATGTCGATGACCTTGTCCTTGCGGCTCGGCGCGAGCCTGCCGACCATGCCGCAGTCGAGCAGCCCGAGCCGCCCGTCGTCCATCAAGAGCACGTTGCCGGGGTGGAGATCGCCATGAAAGAAGCCGTCGATGAACAGCATCTTGTAAGCGACGTTGAAGTAGCGCTGGACCAATTCGTCGGGCGCCCGGCCCTCGCTGATCACCTTGTCGAACTTCTTGCCCTCGACGAATTCCATCGTCAGCACCTGATCGGTGCTGAGGTCCTTGAACACCTCGGGGATGTGCACGTCCGGGTGCCCGGCGAAGTTTCGCCGGAAGCGCTCCATATTGTTGGATTCGATCTGATAGTCGAGCTCCTGCGCGAGCGACTTGGCGAAGTCGTTGACCATGCCGCGCAGGCCCATCACCGCGGCCTCGGGGAACGCCTCCTCGAGGTAGCCGGCGGCCGTGTGCAAGATGCTGAGGTCGCTCTCGATCTTGGGCTTGATGCCCGGTCGCTGGATCTTGAGCACGACCCGCTGCCCGCTCTGCAGCACGGCCTCGTGGACCTGCCCGATGCTGGCCGAGGCGAGCGGCTGCTCCTCGAAGCGCTCGAACCTCTGCCGCCAGTCCTTGCCGAGGTTGCGCTGCAGCTGCCCGTCGATGTCCTCGAAGGGCACGGCCTCGACGTTGTCCTGCAGCGTCGC
>CBFGLP010000841.1:0-6964 GCA_965649595.1 uncultured Myxococcales bacterium
TCGCAGGGCGAGATGCACTCGGGATCCTCGAGGTCGACCAAGCCATCGTCGTCGTTGTCGAGCCCGTCGCCGCAGAGGAAGATCTTGTTGCCGCACAAGATCACGCCGGGGGCGATGTCCTCGAGCGTGCACACAGCCGAGCAGCCGTCGCCGTCGACCACGTTGCCGTCGTCGCAGCCCTCCTCCGGTCCGACGAAGGTGTCGCCACAGACGTTGAGCGTGCAGTCGTCGAGGCAAGCGAACGCGGGCCCGTTGTCCGCGCCGTCGTCGCACTCTTCGCCCTGGTCAACAATGCCGTCGCCACAGAAGGAGCCTTCGGTCTCGGTCGCCGTGTCCGACTCGGTCGCCGTTTCGGTCGCCGTGTCCGACTCGGTCGCCGTGTCCGACTCGGTTGCCGTCTCCGACTCGGCCGACTCACCCGACTCCGCGCTCTCGCTGGACTCTGCCGATTCGCTCGAATCGGCCTCGTCGTTGGTCCCTGCCGTCTCATCCGTGTTGTCGTCGTTACCCTTGTTACCGCCGCAAGCGGTCGTAGCCACGACCAAGCCGACCACGAAGGCCACCGAGAATTGTCCGCGTGTCATTGGCCGCTTGGACCCCTGTGAGCGGCCAAATTCCAAACAGCGCAGGATGGGACGGTGTCCCAACCCTGCGCTGTTGCCTCTGTCAGCTCGATAGCGCGATCGCGCTAGCCGATCTCGATCGGGTAGCAGCAGCCCGTCTGACAGTAGAGGCCCTCACCGCAGTCGGCGGTGTCGAAGCAGGGCTGCAGCTCGTCCGGGCACTCCGGCTCGACGCACTCGTCGGGCAGCTCCTCGGGATCCTGGCCGAAGCAGAGCTCGCAATTCTCCGGATCGCAGGGGTTGTTGCAGCCATCGAAGAAGGTGCAGGACTCGCAGGCCTCGAGGTTGTCCATCGAGCAATTGGGGCTCGAGTCGAGGTAGACGAACTGCCCGTTGATCTCGCAGCAGCCGAAGCAGTCGCAGCCGTTGGGGACCAGCGGACCACAGACGTCGACGCACTGCTGCGGCACCTCCAAGCTGCACATGTTGGGCCCGAGGTCGGGGTCGTACTCGCAGCCGATCTGCGCGCCCGAGTTCTCGGGATCACACTGGAGGTTCCAGTTGCACCCGTCCTGGCCGGCGCCCGAGTCGGCGTCCCAGTAGCAGTCGCTCTTGCAGTCCTCAGCCTGCCCGGGCAGGTCGGTCTGGAAGCTCAGCTCGTTGTCGTCGCAGGGGCTGATGCACTCGGGATCGTCGAGGTCGGTCAGGCCGTCCTCGTCGTTGTCGAGCATGTCGCCGCACTGGTAGATCGTGTCACCACAAGGCAGCGGGACCATACCGCTCTCGCTTTGGCAGGTCGCGCTGCAACCATCGTTGGACTCGAGGTTGCCGTCGTCGCACTCCTCGCCGGCCTCGACCATGTTGTTGCCGCACGTGGCCGTGCCGGTGTCGGTCGCGTCCGTCGTGTCGTCGGCCGTGGTGTCCGCGGTCGTATCGGCGGTCGTGTCCGCGCTCTCGTCGGAGGTCGGGTTGATGCCGTCGCCGGTGTCGGTGTCGCCGGCCTCGTCATCGTTGTTGGCGCTGGTCTGGCACGCGCCCACCAAGCCGAGCGCGAGGATCAAGATCAGGCGGCTCGGGGTTCGCAGGACTGGCTCGAAGGTCTTGGATCGAGTGAATGCCATGGTCATCACGCTGGCCCTGACGGGCCGACTCGGATCAGCTCGGGACGGCTCGAAACGGCTCAAACCACCGGCACTCCATTCGAGCTGAGCACCGATGGTTCTTCTCTACCACGATCAAAGTCGCGCGTCACTCATTGGACGACGATCGGAATGCAGCAACCGGTCTGACAGAACTCTCCGTCAGCGCAGTCACTGATATCCGTGCAAGACGTCTGACCCATCGGGCACGTCGGCTCCTCGCACTCGGGCGGCAGGTCGTCGGGATCCTGGCCGAAGCAGAGCTCGCAGTTCTCGATGTCGCAGACGTTGTTGCAGCCCTCGAACCAGGTGCAGGACTGACACCCGTCGAGGTTGTCGAGCGAGCAGTCGTTTCCGTCGAGGTACACGAATTGTCCGTCGATGTTGCAGCAGCCGAAGCAGTCGCACCCGTTGGGCACGCTCGGCACGCAGAAGTCCAGACAGGTCTGCGGCATCTCGAGGTCGCACATCGCGAAGTTCGGATCGTACTCGCACCCGATCTCCACGCCCGGGTTGAGCGGATCACACTGCAGGTTCCACTCGCAGGTGTCGTCGCCGCCGCCCGAATTGGAGTCGAAGTAGCAGTCCTGCTTGCAGTCGTTGTTCTGCCCCGGCAGGTTGGTAAGGAAGCTCGACTCGTCATCATCGCAGGGCGAGATGCACTCGGGATCGTTGAGATCCGTCATCCCGTCCATGTCGTTATCGATCGTGTCACCACACTCGTAGACCTTGTTGCCGCACAGGATGATGCCGGGGACGATGTCCTCGAGCGTGCACAGAGCCGAGCAGCCATCGCCGTCGGTCACGTTGCCGTCGTCGCAACCCTCCATCGGGCCGACGAAGGTGTCGCCGCAGACGTTGATCGTGCAGTCGGCGAGGCAGCCAAAGCTCGGGCCGTTGTCGGGCCCATCGTCACACTCCTCGCCGTCGTCGATGACCCCGTTGCCACAATTGGGGTCGCCGGTGTCAGTCGTCTCGGTGTCCGCGGTGTCGGCCGTCTCCGTCGCGTCCGCAGTGTCGGCCGTCTCTGCGGTGTCGGCCGTCTCCGTCGCGTCCGCACTATCGGCAGTCTCCGCCGTATCGACGGTGTCCGCGGTGTCAGCCGTCTCCGTCGCGCTCTCTGCCGTGTCAGCCGTCTCGGTGCTGGACTCGGCGCTCTCGCTGTTCGACTCGGCGCTCTCGCTGTTCGACTCCGCGCTCTCGCTCGACTCCGCCGACTCGCCCGACTCGCCTCGGGTCTCGTCTGCTTCGTCGCTCGCTTCGGTGCCCTTGCTGTCGTCCCCGCACGCGCTGGCAGTGAAGCCGAGCGCCAGGACCAGAACCAATGAAACCCTTCCCCGCATCATCGGCCCTTCGACCGGAGACCGCGGAGAAATTCTAGGGCGAGACGATGAAATCGAGGTCTTTCGACAACAGGGAGCAAAGGAGGAATGGCGGAGATGGAGGGATCAGCGCGGATCGAGACCGCGACACGAGCGACCTTCGCCGAGCCGCTCGAGCTGGGTCTCGACCTCGCCACGCAGGCTGCTCTCGGGCCAGCGCTCCAAGAAGAGCTGGTACGCACAGCGAGCCGCGTCACGATTGCCGGACGTGCGCTCGAGCAGCGCGAGGTCCAAGAGGCCAGTGCGTGCCTGAGTGGAGCGCGGGTACTTCTTGATCAGCTGACGCAGGCCCGCGAGCGCGGCGTCGCGATCGCCCTTGCTTAGCTTGCGCTCGACCTCGCGCGCGAGCTCGGCCGCGGTCGGCTCCCGCTCGGCGTCGGGGCTGTCGAGCTCGATCCGCTGGACTTGGATCTCCGTGCGAGTGCCGTCCTCGTCGATCCAGGCGGCCACGCCATTATAGAGGTGCACAGCAGGAGTGCCCTGGACGATCTCGACCCGCAGGGTCCCGTGGACCAGCTCGAGGTGCCGTCCTGGCAGCCCGGCCAGCTGGATCTGCAGCGGATGCTCGGCCCCGTCCTCGAACTCGACCTCGTGCTTGCCCTCGCCCAAGGCGATCGACCATGGACCCAACACCTGCGGTGGCTCGGCGTCGGGCTCGGAGCGCAGGTGGATCATTGGGCTCAGCTGCCAGGTCTCGCCGGCCGCGACATCATGCCCGTCGGCGATCTGCAGGTCGTCGGTGACCGACGTCTCGCTCGGGCTCGCCCCAGCCTCGAGTGACGCGTCGTGCTCGACCTTCGCAGCGCCTCGCTCGAGCGCGGGCTCGTTCGACGAGAGCAACGGCAGCGCGATCGCGGCGACGACCGCCGCCGCGATGAGCCCGAGCGTCACACCGACACCGAGGCTGCGCCGGCTCTGCTTTCGCTCGCGCTGCTGCTGCGCCCATGCCCGCTGAACCTCGAATGCGCTCACCCGCGGCTCGACGATCGGCTGCTGGCGTGCAGCGTCCACGAAGGGACGCAGCGCGGGATGAACCGCGACCGGCTCATCGCGCGGCCGAAACGAGTCAGGTCCGTGGACGTGTGTCATGACGATGCTCCCGACAGCCCTGGCAACCCGAGCGCCTGGCAGAGCAGCTCTTCGGCCCTTCGGGTTCGATACGAGACGGTAGAGATGGGCACCTCGAGCACCTCGCTGGCCTCTTGCAGGCTCAGGCCCTCGATCACCCGCGCGACGAAGGCCTCGCGCAGCTTGGGCGAGAGGCTCCCGAGCGCTTGATAGAGGCGCTCGCGATGCTCGCGGGTCTCGAGGTCCTCGTGCGGGGTCCCGCTCGGCTCTTCGGGCAGCTCGGCCGCGCGTCGCTCGCGATGCTGACGACGCCGCGTGCTGTCCCACCAATTGCGGACCTTGTTGGTAGCGATGCGATACAGCCACGTGCGGATCTGGCTGTCGCCGCGGAACGAGTGCAGGTTCGAGAACGCCGCGATGAAGACCTCTTGGAGGAGGTCGTCGACCACCGTGGGATCACCGATCATCCGCTGGATCTGCGCAGCGACCCGATCTCGATGCAGATCGAAGAGCGCCCGTTGAGCAGCTGGATCACCCCGACGGGCGCGATCGATCAGCTCCGGTGGCTCGACGTCGGGGTCTGGTCGCAGCCGATGGATCGAGCCGCCTTTGTCCGTCGTGTCAGCCGCCCCCGAGCTCTGGACTAGCTGGGGGCGATCGCCGTCAGTCCGCCTCACGGCGTGCAGTGTAACGACGGGCACGGTAGCTGGACCGGACCGGTCCGGGAAATTCCAACAAACCAGGATTCCGCCGAGCCACAGCTGCTTCGTGACCGGTCCGTGCGTCGCGGGCTCAGCGAATTCGAGTGCCGATGCCCACACCGATTTCGAGCGCGAGCATCCAACGTACGGGCCCCCACCGAATCGCGTCTTCTGATCCTCGGATCCGTACTGGTCGGAAGGTCGTCTCGATCCCCGTCCGCAGCCCCAACACCAGCCGCGGCCGACGATACTGGACCATGGCGGATACCTCACCCCCGCCCGAGAGCGCGGTGTTGGCCTTCACTTCCGACCCACGCGTCCACTTGAAGGCGGGGAGCACTAACGCCCCAAACCACCAGCGTCGCAACGGGTAACCCACGGCCAAGCCGGCTCCGACGTTGATGCCGTCGACGACCAGCTCATCTGTTTGCGATCGCGCCCACCCGACGCGCACGCGCGGCTGAAGAATGTCGCGCACGACCCAGACGCCCCCACCGATACCGACACCGAGGCTCGGGTCGAGGTCGCCCAGCGGGCCGAGCCCCGCGTGCCCCTCGACGCCGACGACGGCGACCGGAACGGTCACGGGTTTCGGCTTCGGCTCGACCGGCTCGGGTTCGACCGGCTCGGATTCGACCGGGCCGGGAGTCGGATCGGGCTCGGGCTCGGGCTCGGTGTTGGCAGAGCTCTCGAGCAAGATCAACGCGAGCGTGGCAGCCAGCTCACGGCTGCGATCTTCATCCGTCGTACCGACCACCGCGATGGTTCGCTGCTCGGGACGCCGGTCGACCGCGCTCCACTCGACCTCGAAGGTGCCGACGACCTCGCCGGCTCGGACCTCGATCTGCCAGCGCTCGACCTCGTCGCCGAGTCGGGCTCGCAGCCCCCGCTCCACCGCGGCCGGATCGAGGCCGGGTGCGTCGAACTGACGCGCGCCCTCCGTGCTCGAAGGCTCGCCGACGGGAGCGAGCGCCAGCCAGGCGAGCAGCAGAGGCGCAGTGAGGACGGGCAACGATCAATCACTGCCACGAGCTTGGAAAAATCGCCAGCCGGCTCGCGGCACTGGGGCGCTCCGGGGGGCTTGGAATCGGCAGGTCGCGCGTGGTCGAAGCCGCCGTGAGCCCGTTCTCAACCCGAGTCTCTCGTGTCCCGGTCCAAGTCGCCGCTCCGCTGGCGAGGACGGTCCGGCCCGGATTCCTCGTCCTGGCTCTCCTCGTGCCCATGACCGGGTGCAAGGATCAGGAGGTCGAAGCCGCAGGTGAGCTAGGCGATCCTTGCTCGGCAGACGATCCCTGCGTGACTGGCCTCGTGTGTGATCCCCTCTCGGGCGGCGACGAGCAGTATGTCTGCGCAGGACCGATCGAGATCCGCGGCCAAGTGATCGACGCGCTCGCGGGCACACCCATTGAAGGCGCCCGCGTGATCGCTATGGACGACAGCGCCGCGCCGATCAGCGACGTGGCGATCACCGACGCCGAGGGCCACTACGCGCTGAACGTCGCGGTCGAGCGCGACGCCGAGGGCAACCCGGCCGACGCGTTCTCGCTGACCCTGCAAGGCAGCGCGATCGACTATCAGCTCTACCCGAGCGCGCTGCAGCCCGCGTTCCCGGTCAGCACCTCCGACGCGGTCGAGGTCGAGGATGATCCCGACGACGACCTCGACGACAACCTGAGCGTGATCGAGAACGCGTCGACCACGATCGGTCTGTTGCCGCTCGACGCGGCCGATCAAGGCGGCTTCACGATCTCCGGCAGGGTCGCGGGTGAGGACGGTGGCGGCACGCTGGTGGTCGCGGAGGGCACGGGCACCCGCTACACCGTCGCCGACCGCAGCGGCGCGTTCACGATCTTCAACGTGCCCGCTGGTGCGGTCACTGTGTCCGGCTACCACGGCGGTCTGCAATTGGTCCCCGCGAACGTGACCGTCGCCGACGCCGACATCGCCGACGTCGTGCTCGAGCTCGCCGCCGAGGGCACCGGCACCGTCAACGGCAACGTCAACATCGTCAACGCCCCCGGCGGCAGCATGACCTCGGTCGTGCTGATCCCCAGCTCGCTCTTCATCGAGGCCTTGGAGTTCGGCCCGGTGCCCTTTGGTCTGCGCGCGCC